>SZPD01000342.1 GCA_030263515.1 Anaerolineae bacterium CFX9
GTCGAAGGTGCGCCGCAGACCGTCCTCGAAGGCGTCAGCAAGGACAAGGCTGCCGAAGCCAAGAAGCTGCTCGAAGAAGCCAAAGCCGGCGTCGAAGTCAAGTAAGCGCTTTCCAGCGTACTCGCAAAAAAAGAAGGGTGTATGGGTTTCGGCTCGTGCGCCCTTTTTTTGATTCCCGCCGCGCCGGCATGTCCGTTTGCAGCGTTACAATCTGACGCACTGTCCTCATCTCACTATCAGGAGGCGAACATGGGAAAACTGGATGGCAGGGCTGCGCTGATCACCGGCGGAAACTCCGGCATCGGCGCGGCCACAGCGGCGCTTTTTGCCCGTGAAGGCGCGCAGGTAATGATCGCGGCGCGGCGTGTCGAACAGGCTGACGAGACGATCGCGCAGATTCGTGAGCAGACCGGCGTGACGGTCTCGTTCACCCCCTGCGATGTCCGCAGCTCGGCAGCCTGTGAGCAGGCGGTCAAGGCTGCGGTGCGTCAGTTCGGTCGGCTGGACATTCTGTTCAACAACGCGGGCATCGTGCCCGTAGGGACGATCCTCGACACGGACGACGAAACGCTGCGTGCCGCCTTCGAAACCAATGTCTATGGCACGTTCCACTGTTCGAAGGCCGCGCTGACACCGATGATCGCTCAGGGCGGCGGTGTGATCATCAACAATGCCAGCGACTGGGGGATGGTCGGCGGCAGCCGGGCAGCGGTCTACAGCGCGACCAAAGGGGCGGTGGTGCTGCTGACCAAATCGATGGCGCTCGATCACGCGCGGCAGGGGATCCGCGTGAACGCTGTCTGTCCCGGCGATACCGTCGTTGAGCGCTGGCGCTCGAAATGGAACGTGGCCGATGATGCCGAGTTTCAGGCGCGTCTGCGGCAGCTTGGCGACGTTTTTCCACTGGGGCGCGTCGGGGAAGTGGACGAGATCGCGCGCGGTGTGCTGTTTCTGGCGTGCGACGATTCGAGTTATATGACCGGGCAGACGCTGGTGATCGATGGCGGCAACACGGCGGGCGGTGTCAGCGCCAGTTTCGGCGGATCAGGATGACAGCGTGTGCAGGAAGGCGATCAGATCGGCGATATCCTGTTCGGTCAGATGCTCAGCATAGTCAGGATACATCAGGTCGCGGTAGCCGGGGACCAGGTAGGCACGCGGAGCGACGATGCTCTGGTGGATGTATTCGTCCGCAGACAGACCCTCAACCCGTGTGGCGGCGCGTTCATTCACCCCGGCGAGCACAGGTCCGAGCGTGAAGCCTCCGGCTGCCAGCGCGTGACAGCCGACGCAGGGGGGCGCGCCGTTCAGCCCATGCCGAAAAATCATCTCGCCGCGCGCCGGATCAACCGGGGGCGGCAGCCAGGCAGGCAGCGCGCGCGTCCCGCAGCCCGCCAGCAGCAGCGCAAACAGCAAAAGGATAACCCGTTTCATTCCGGCTCGATTCAGCATGATCCCGGAGCTGCCATGCGCGCAGCTCCGGGAACACAGGGTACAAAGTCGATTACATATCGAGACGAATGACGCCGCCCGTCATCCCCGGGCCGAAGGCGATCGTGCCATAGCTGACATAGATCGCGCCATCCGGGCCGAGCGCCAGACCGAACGGCGTGATCAGACCTTCGGCGACGGGTGTCGAACCGTTGGAATCCACCGTGATCACGCGCCCCGGTCCTGGCCCTTCTTCAGTAAAGAGGATTAGTTCTACAGCGTAGAGCGTATCGCCAGCCAGCAGGATATCGCTGATCGTGTTCAGCCCCGCATAGGTTTCGACCAGTTCACCGCCAGACCAGTGCTCGATCTTGCCCGCGCCGGGGGCCAGCCCTTCACCCAGAAAACCGATGTAGATATCCCCATTTTCGGCAATCTCGATCGAGGTGGGCACGGGATTGTCCGGCCATGCGACGACCGACTGAAGCCCATCGGCTTCTGTCCACGAGAGCAGCGCATTGGCCCCGGCATCGACGATATAGAGTGTGCCATCGGCCGCCCATGCAATATCAGCGACGTTGGAGTCATAGCCGCGCCCGTCCGGGTCATTTTCGGTTTCGAAGTGATTCAGGTTGATGATGCGGCGCACTGCCAGCGTCGCGGCGTCAAGCTCAACAACGGAGTCCTGCCAGAAAGCGCCGGTCGTCGCCGCGCCTGCGCCAGAGTACACCACCCACAGCGAGTCGCCATGTGGAATAGCGCGGTAAAGCCCCAGCGTCTCCATCGCGAGCGCGTAGCTTGGGAAACCGGCGATCCAGTCGGTCGCAGTGCCATCCGGAGCCACTGAGACGATCCGCCCGGTCATCCCCAGGTGGGCAGGGGCTTCCCCTTCGGGTCCCTGCACGACCATTTCCAGTTCACCGCCAGACCCGACGACGGTGACGATCAGGTTTCCATTCGCATCAAAGGCGATCCCGCGCGGCGTATCCAGCCCGCCGATGACCTCTGTGCCCGGCAGCGGCGGCATGTCCTGCGCCAGGGCAGGCAGCGCCACCGCCGCCAGCAGCAGGATGAGCATCAGCGCACTAAACCATGCCCGGCGAAAACGATAGGTATTCATCTTGCAAATGCCTTTCAGTGAGAGAGTGGTTGCAGCGAAGGCCAAGTGGATTGTATCAACCACACTATATTATCTTATGCTAATTTTTAGCCATTGCAACCAGCCAAACGCACTGAAGCGCCGCGGCACAGGCAGCAAGCGAGCCTATTCATCTCCTTCAGAATCATCGGCGATACGGTCATAGAGCGCTTCAAACTCTTTCTCGATCTCGCGGGTGTCAAAGCGGATTTGCAGCACGGCACGGCGCAGCGGTTCCATATCGTCGATTGCCAGCAGCGCCGCTTCACGCTGGAGCAGTTTTTCCGGCAGCGCGGCTTTATCGGCTTCAGACAGTCCGTCAAACAGCGCAGCATAGCGGCGCTCGGCTGCCTGCGTGCGCTGCTGAAGCAGATCCAGCAGCTCGCGATAGCGCATGATCGCCTGGCGAATCTTTTCGACATATTCGGCACTGGACATTGAGGTCTCTCCCTAAGTCAGGCCATGCATGGTATCAGAATCTACGCTGTGGTGTGTAGGCGAGGATCATCCATCACTTTCCGGGCTTATCCGATGATTCCTCAGGGATAGCGCTTCCTGTCAGGTACAATGGGGCTGAAGCGCTGCTTTCCGCATACGCAGATGCGCGTTTACAACGCCGAGCGAGATTTCTGGAGACGTGATGAAACAGTTCGATGCGATCGTGATCGGAACGGGACAGGCAGGCCCACCGATGGCTGGGGAACTGGTCAGGCGCGGCAAAAAAGTCGCCGTCGCCGAGGGCTACCGCTTCGGCGGCTCGTGCGTCAACTACGGATGCCGCCCCACCAAGACGCTGATCGCCAGCGCGCGGGTCGCTCACATGGTGCGGCGCGGCGCGCACTTCGGCATCGATGTCGCGCAGTTCGGCATCAACTGGGATCGCGTCCGTGAGCGCGTCGTCAACATCATCGAGGAAACCAGCAGCGGAATCGAGTCCTGGCTGCGGGGTGAAGACAGGATGGAGGTCTATCCCGTCTATGCCAGCTTCGAGGGTAAAGCTGACGGAATCTATCACGTGCGCATGGGCGACGAGATCGCTGCTGCGCCGCTGATCTTCCTCAACACCGGGACGCGCCCACTCGCGCCCAGCGTGGACGGCATCGAGTCGGTCGAATGGCTGGACAGCGAAAAGCTGCTGCGGCTGGAGACACTGCCCGAACACCTGATCATCCTCGGCGGCAGCTATATCAGCCTGGAGATGGGACAGGCGTTCCGGCGGCTGGGCAGCGAAGTGACGATCATCGAGACCGCTGAATGCCTGATCCACCGTGAAGATGATGATCTCAAAATGGAAATTCACCGGATCTTCGCCGAAGAAGGTATCCGCGTCCACACGCTGAGCAGACTCCTGCGCGTCGAACAGACGAAGACGGGCATCCGCGCCACCGTGCATGACGATGCTGACGACAAAGAGTACGTGATCGAAGGCACGCACTGGCTGAACGCGATCGGCCGCGTGCCGAATACGGACAGGCTCAACCTCGGCGCGGTCGGCGTGGAGACGACTCCGCGCGGGCATGTCGTCGTCAACGACTATCTGGAGACGACCGCGCCAGGCATCTTCGCGCTTGGCGATATCAACGGTAAAGGCGCGTTTACGCACACGTCGTATCACGACTTCGAGATCGTCCGCGACAATCTGTTCAACGGGCGCGACCGCAAAGTGACCGACCGCACGATGGCCTACAACCTCTACACCGATCCGCCGCTGGGGCGCGTCGGCATGTCTGAAAAAGAAGCGCGCCGATCCGGGCGCAAGGTGCTGATGGCGACCAAACCGATGTCGAGCATTGGGCGCGCGATCGAACAATCGGAAACTGCCGGGCTGATCAAGCTGCTGGTCGATGCGGAAACCGAACAGTTCCTCGGCGCGGCGGTACTCGGCTTCCACGGCGATGAAGTCATCCAGGCGATCAGCTATTACATGGCGACCGGGGCGACGTATCATGCGATGATGGAAGCGCTGCCGATTCACCCGACGATTGCCGAATTTTTGCCGACCATCCTGCGTGAACTCCAGCCGCTGGATG
>SZPD01000343.1 GCA_030263515.1 Anaerolineae bacterium CFX9
ACGTTCAGGTCATCGAGCGTGTAGACGGGGAACGTGCCGTCATCGCCGACCACTTCGAGCACCTGCGCCATTTCGTTGTAGGTCATGGCGCTGGCAGCATCGATTTCGCGATTCAGGAAGGCATTCATATCGAACGCCTGCTGTGCGATGGTGACATCATCGGGATTTTCCACGTCAAAACCGGCTTTGGTCAGCGCGGCAAACGTCGGGAACTGGTTGCCGCAGCACCACACGCCGACGACACGACCACCGAGGTCCTCAAACGAGGTCAGGCCGCTGTCTGCCCAGGTGATCTGGCGCATGCCAGAGCGCTGGAAAACCTGCGCGATGCTGACGACATCCTGGCCCGCTTCCCGCGTGGAGAGCAGGTTGCCCATCCAGTCGATGCCGAACTCGACTTCGCCGCTGTTGACGAGCTGCTGCGGATTGATGTCCACGCCCGCCGCAACGATAGTCACATCCAGCCCTTCCTCTTCATAGTAGCCGAGTGCTGCCGCCGCGTAATAACCGGCGAACTGCGCCTGCGGAACCCACTTCAGAACCACGCTGACCGGGGTCAGGTCCTGAGCGCCAGCCATGGGGATCATCGCCAACAGCAGCAGCGCGACCAACGACAGAACGAACGTCTTACGCATGGATTTCGTGCCTCCCTCGCAAAAGAACCAAGAAACTGTTTCAATTATCGCGGAACGACACGTGCCAGCTCATCACGGATCGTTCCACGGCTGAAACCACCACATAGAAGAAGATCCCGAACGCCGACGCGATGAAGATCGCCGACCATGCTTCGGGATACTTGAACAGCCCGGCATCATCGCGAATGCGGAAGCCAAGCCCGGCGGTAGACCCGCCGAAGTATTCGCTGACGATCGCCGCGATCATCGACAGCGTCGTCGAGACCTTGAGCGCCGAAAAGATGAACGGCAGCGCAGAGGGCAGCCGCAGCTTGAGGAAGATATCGAACTGCCCGGCGGCATAGCTTTTCATCAGCTCCAGCGAGAGCGCGTCCACGCTCGTCAGCCCCTTGACCGTGCTGATCATCGCCGGAAAATACACGATCACGACGACGATGGCGATCTTCGACGCCGGGTTGAGGTCGCCAAACCACAGGTTGAAGATCGGGGCCAGCGCAATGATCGGCACAGCGTTGATGGCGATCGCCAGTGGCAGCAGCGCCTTGCTGAAACTGGTGAAACGCGCCGCGGCGAAACCGGTCAGGATGCCCGCAGCACTGCCGAAGATGAAACCCCAGAAAGCGTTCTGGAAGGTATTCCAGCCCGCGCTGATCAACCGTGGATAGGTATCGAGCAGCGTGCTGCCGATCACACTGGGGCGCGGCAGCAGGAACTGCTGAATCTGGAAGACGACGATCAGCACTTCCCACAGCACCAGCACGATCACCGCCACCATCAGCGGCGCTGCCTGCCGCCGGATAGTGCGCGCATACAGGCTCAGCCGCATCCACGGTTTCCACAGATAGACTGCCCCGGCAATCGCCAGCCACTCAAACACCGCCGCAAGGGTATATGCCTGAGTGAACAGTTCAACCGGCGTCTCGCTGTTGGGGCGCGCGGTAAAGAGCGCCTGATCGATGCCCAGGAACGCACCGAACACGTTCCAGCGCAGCAGAACCGCCAGCGCCACGATCGCGGTGTAAAGCCCCAGCGCCAGCGCCGCGATCCATTCAGGCAGGGTGAGCGCGTGCTTTTCCAGGTCGGGATCGTCTCCGCGCCGCGCCGCCATGATCAGCAGGATCGTGCCGCAGATCAGGCTGATGGCAAGCACCGGCTGAAGGGTCGCATTACGGAAGGCTGTGCCGAAACGAGTCTCGTGCAGCAGCAGCGGGTTCATCAGGTGGTAGGTGATGATCACCAGCCCGATGGTCGCCAGCGCCAGCAGATCGCGCGCCAGCGTGCGGCGATCGTGTTCGACGACCTCCGTCTGCGCGCTGACCGCCGGCACATTCACGGTCTGCTGTCGGCTGAGTTTCGCCGTCTGTGCCATGTTATTCTTCAACCCTCATCCGCTCATTTTCAGCGGGCAGTGTGCCGCGCAGCGCATGGCGCACACGACTGGTGTAGTGGAAGAAATCATCCAGATCGCGCGTTTCGGGTCCGCGCGGGCGCGGCAGGTCGATATTGATGATCTCGCTGATCCGCCCCGGACGCGGAGACATGACCACAACCCGGTCAGACAGGTAGACCGCTTCCGCGATGCTGTGCGTCACGAAGATCACCGTCATATCCGGCAGGCTGCCCCAGATGCGCAGCAGCTCATTGTTCATGCGCTCTCGCGTCATCTCGTCCAGCGCGCCGAACGGCTCATCCATCAGCAGGATTCCCGGCTCAAAGGCCAGCGCGCGCGCAATGCTGACGCGCTGCTGCATCCCGCCTGAAAGCTGCCAGGGGTACTTATGCTCGAAACCTGCCAGCTCCACCATTTTCAGCATCTCGCGGGCGCGCGCCTCACGCTGCTCTTTGGTGTATTTCATGATCTCCAGCGGCAGTTCGACATTCTTGATCACACTGCGCCACTCATACAGAGTCGCGCTCTGGAATACGAAGCCGTATTCGCGATCCTTGCGCGCCTGCGCCGCGGGTTTGCCGTTGACGATGACACTGCCGGTCGTCGGCTGGATCAGATCGGCAATCACACGCAGAAGCGTGCTCTTGCCACAGCCGGACGGCCCGATCAGAGAGATGAACTCACCGCGTTCGACCTCAAGATTGATGTCTTCCAGCGCATGCACGGTCGTGCCGTCCGCCACGCGGAAATCCTTGGTCATATTGTGGACACTGATAATGCTAGACACTAGCTGCTCACCTCAGGTTTCCAGCGAACCACCAGCCGCTCAACCACCGCGACGACGGTAAAGAACAGAATACCGATCAGCCCAGCCGCCAGGATCGTCGCCCACAGGCGCGGCGGAGACTGATTGTAATAACGGGAAAAATTCAGGATCGCGATCCCCATTCCGCTCTGAATGCCGGACGGCAGTTCGCCGATGATCGCCCCGACCACGCTCGATGTGGCGCTGATCTTGAGCGCAGTGAAGATCTGCGGCAGCGCGTTGGGCAAACGCAGCTTGAACAGAATGTCACGGCGGCTGGCAGCGTAGGTCTGCATCAGCTCAAGCGCTGTGACAGGCACGCTCGTCAGGCCGCGCAGAGTGTAGATCGTGACGGGGAAAAACGTCAGGTAGGCAGCGATCACCGGCACGCTCATCTCAACGCTGCCGATGCGCCCCATCCAGATCACGATCATCGGCGCGATCGCCAGAATCGGCACGGTCTGCGAGGCGACAACATAGGGCAGCAGCCCGCGCTGAAGCAGCGATGAATGCGCGAACACGATCGCCAGCACAAAGCCGATCGACCCGCCGATGAAGAAGCCGCGCACCGCCGCCCACAGCGTGAATGTGCCGTTTTCGATCAGCGTCTGGTAAAGCGGTGGGCCGTTGCGCTGTGAAGGCTCAAAGTAGGATCGAACGATGTCCGTCAGGTGCGGCATCTGCGTATTGTTGAAGATGCGCAGATCGATGACGGTCTCGCCCAACTGAAGCGAATAATTGACCGATTGCCCGAATGCTTTCAGACCTTCCCAGATCAGGCAGAGGATGACCAGCAGCAGCAGCGAGGTCGCTACTGTGCGCCATTGGCTGATAGTATTCGGCGGGTTTTCCGCGCGGGCGAAGGTTGCAGGGCGTGCAGCTTGGGTCATTGGTTCAGCTACCGAATGAACGTTGTAACTTTCTGCCAGAAAACAGGCTGCCGCCGGGCAGCCCTTAATATTGCTACGATATTGTAACGGGCATACGGCATTCCCGCCAATCGGTGAGGATCAACAAATCCATCTCAGCGCCATTGGTGAAAACTGTACTTTTCGGGATGTTCATGCCTCAGATCGCGTGAATAATTAGGGCGCTGCGATTTTCGATTCTCGCAAGGTCAGGTGAACATGAAGCACGCGCTGGCGGGCGTCCGTATCCTCGATTTCACCAGGGTGCTGGCGGGCCCTTTCTGCACCATGCTGCTCGCCGATCTCGGCGCAGAGGTGATCAAGATCGAAAGTCCTCAGGGGGACGACACGCGCCAATGGGGACCGCCCTGGCACACAGCCGATGGCGAGCGCCACGCCGCCTACTACCTGAGCGTCAACCGGAACAAGCGCAGTGTCGTGCTGAATCTGCGCCACCCTCAGGCACAGGCAGTCGCCCGGCAGCTTGCAGAGCGCAGCCAGATACTGGTTGAAAACTTCAAGCCGGGCGGAATGGCATCCTTCGGACTAGATTACGACTCGCTGCGGCAGCTTAATCCATCGCTGGTATACGGCTCGATCACCGGTTACGGGCAAACCGGCCCCTACCGCGACCGCCCCGGCTACGATTTCGTCATTCAGGGACAGAGCGGGCTGATGTCGATCACGGGAGAAGCCGACGGCGCGCCGCACAAGGTTGGCGTGGCGGTTTCGGATGTCTTCGCGGGCTTGTTTGCGGCGTCTGCCCTGCTGGCCGCTCTGCGGCACGCTGAACGCACGGGAGAAGGTC
The DNA here is from genome assembly GCA_030263515.1 of Anaerolineae bacterium CFX9. Taxonomy (GTDB): domain Bacteria; phylum Chloroflexota; class Anaerolineae; order Aggregatilineales; family Phototrophicaceae; genus Flexifilum. Next base: position 4,547 of record SZPD01000343.1, read on the forward strand.
AGCACGTCGATATCGCCCTGCTGGATACGCAGATCGCCGCCCTGGTCAA
>SZPD01000344.1 GCA_030263515.1 Anaerolineae bacterium CFX9
CTGCCACCAGCGTTCCCAACGCCGCGTCTGCCAGTCGAGATCGGGCTGTGCCTGTTCCAGAACCGCTAAGGCTTCGCCAGCCGTCAGCCCGAAGGCGAACCGGAGTTCGCCGCTGGCGGCCGGCTCGACCGGCACGCCGCGCACAGCCACAGCGCCAATCGCCGGATTTTCGATCAGCAGGCGATCGCCGTGCTGCTGAACAGTGGTTTCGACGGGGGGCATTGACAGCGGGCCGCCTTCAGTAAGCTGTGTATAGGCACAGCGCATTAGGCGGTAACTGCCGCTGAAGGTGAAAGCGCAGCCTTCCGCCTGCCATCGCTGGACGATGACGCCGTCGGCGCAGAATGTGATCACATCACAGCCTGCGCCGTCAGCCTCCAGCCGCTGGCGCACAGCCGCGCCGGTGTCTTCGCCGCTGACGGGGACAAGCGGCACGTCTGAATGCAGCCCGAAGCCTTCCAGAGCCGCCAGCGAGGCGCGATATTCACGCACACGTGCCTGATCGTAGCGTGCATCCTCCGGGAAAGGCTCGGCGCTTGTGAGCGTGACGTAGCCATACTCCGGATGATAGAAATTGAGCGCGATCAGCCGCCCGTGTGCATCGACGCTGCCGTTGATCCCGTCCCCACCGAAATCAAGCGGTTTGGACGCGGCAGCCATCTTAAGCCATCACCTTTTCAGCCCCACCGGAAAGGGCGCGGCCGCTTTCCACGTCCATGTAGCGCACCTTGCTTTCCGGGAAGCGCAGCCAGATCGTATCCCCCGCTGCGACGGTGAAATCAGGATGCGTGGAGACCTTGATCGTGTCCTCGCCGATGCGCGCCGTCAGCAGATTCTGCGCTCCCAACGGTTCGACGACATCGATCGTGACCGGAATGGCATCCGGAGAAGCGGTTTTCATCGGCTCCATACACTCGGCTCGAATGCCGATCAGGATCGGCTGCTCATGCCGAGACGACAGCACAGGCTGCATTTCTGCGGGTGGGGTGAGCGTGAAATCGCCAAGCTGGACGGTATATCCGCTGCCATTGCCCGACACCCTGCCGTGCAGAAAATTCATGGGCGGCGTGCCGATGAACCCGCCGACGAACTGATCGACGGGAAGGTCATAAACCGTCGTAGGCGGGTCAAGCTGAAGGATTTTGCCACTGCGCATGACCGCGATCCGGTCGCCCATGCTCATCGCCTCGATCTGATCGTGCGTGACGTAGATCGTGGTCACGCCCAGCCGCTTGAGCAGCGTTTTAAGTTCGGCGCGCATCTCCAGCCGCAGCAGGGCGTCAAGATTGCTGAGCGGCTCGTCCATCAGCACGATGCCAGACTCGACAGCAATGGCGCGTGCAACGGCGATGCGCTGGCGCTGCCCGCCAGACATCTGGCTGGGATAGCGGTCGAGCATCGACTCGATGTGCAGCAGTTTGGCGGCGTTGTGAACGCGCTCCTCGATCTGCGGTTTGGGCACTTTCTTCATCTTCAGCCCGAAGGCGATGTTATCGAAGACTTTCATGTGCGGGAAGATGGCGTAATTCTGGAACACCATCGAGATGCCGCGATCCCGCGGGGCATTGTAGGTCACGTCCTTGCCGTCGATGATGATCCGCCCGCTGTCCAGCATGCCCAGCCCCGCGATCGCGCGCAGCAGGGTGGTTTTGCCGCAGCCGGAGGGGCCCAGCAGAACCAGAAACTCATGTTCATAAACGGTCAGACTCACATTGTCGATTGCGATGAATTTTCCGAAACGCTTGACGGCGTTTTCGATCACAATTTCAGCCATATGCTTCCCTCTACTTGTTGATCTGCCCCCACATGTTGAACAGATAGCGGCGGATGAAGAAGATGAAAATCAGCGACGGGACCAGCATCACGAAAGCGGAGGCGAACTTGAACGGATCGCTCGATTTGTCCAGGTTGTACAGGATATGGGCGGGCAGGGTGCGGTTGGAGAGCGTCAGCAGGATGGCAGCGAAGACCTCGTTCCATGACAGCACAAACGTCAGGATGGCAGAGGCGGCGATGCCCGGCAGCGCCAGCGGCAGCACGACCAGCCAGAATGCCTGAAGCGGCGTGCAGCCGAAGATCTGTGCGGCTTCCTCAAACTCGTAGGGCACGCTGGCGAACACGCTGGCGATCACCAGCACCGTCGTCGGCAGTGTGAGCGCGGTATGCATCAGCGCCAGCGTGAACGGCTGATCGAACAGCCCAAGCTGGAGGAAGATGACCGCCAGCGGCACGGCCAGCACCACGATCGGGAAGGCGCGCACAGACAGCATGATCAGCCGGACGGTATCGCGCCCGCGGAACATGAACCGCGCGATGGCGTAGCCTGCTGGCACTGCCAGGATCGTCGAGAGGACGACCGCCAGCAGCGCGACGAAGATGCTGTTGCCCGTCGCCGGGATGATCCCTTCTGCGTTGAGGAAGAAGTTGATCGAGTCGAGCGAGATCGGATTCGGGAAAAAGCTCTTGGGGAAGGCGCGCACCTGCTGCGGCGTACTGAACGCCATCGTCGCGATCAGCCAGATCGGCAGCAGGATCCAGATGGCGATGGCGATGGCTACGGCGTATACGCCTGCCCGGCGCAGACGAAGCTGCATCAGTGCGCTTCGGCGCTGTGCATCCCATGCCTGGGTTTTCGCATCCAGCAGGGGGGGATTGGTGATGGTTTCTGCACTCATGGTCGGCTCTCCCGATCAGGTGGCGGCGGCCTGGGCCGCTTCATCCTGTGAGCGGACGGCGCGCATGTAGAAAAGCGAGATCGCCAGCGAGATCACCATGATGAAACCGGCGTAGACCGCGGCGACATTGGGATTGTTGAAGCGCGCCGGGTCATACCAGCGGAACGTCTCATTGGAGAGTACCGTCATGATATCGCCGCCGGTGATCGCGATCACGACGGCAAAAACCTGAAAGGCGAGGATGGTGCGCAGGATCAGCGCCACTTGCAGGCTGGGCTTGAGCAGCGGCAGGATGACATGCCGCAGACGCTGCCACAGCCCGGCCCCGAAGACCTCACTGGCTTCCAGATAGTCTTTCGGGATGGCCTGTAAGCCGGAAACGACGATCACCATCACGATGGAAGTGGCGCGCCAGATTTCCGCCAGCACAATGATCGTAATCATCCATGCCACCTGATCGGCGCGGATGAAGATGAAGGGCAGGTTGAGCGCACCTGTCGAGACCAGCAGCGAATTGAGATAGCCGCGCTGGGTGAAGATGGCGAACCAGAGGATGCCCGCCACCAGATCAGAGATGCCAAGCGGGATGGCATAGATGTACAGGAACATGCTGCTGCCGCGGATCTGGCTTTGCAGCACCAGCGCCATGATGATCGCCAGCACAAACTGCGCCGGGATGATCAGCACCATCAGGATCATGGTGGTGGTGACGGCCGAGCCGAAACGGAAATCGGTGATCATCCGGTTCATATGCTCAAACGTCCACTCGCGGGTGGCTTCGCCGCCGGTGATGCGGGCGGTTTCCGAGGTGCGGCGGTTCTCAATGAAGATGTTGCGCTGGCTTGCCCAGCCTTCGACGGTGCTGCCATCTTCGGTGGTTCCGCGCACCAGATACCAGAAGATCGGGCGTGTCGCCCCGTTGGGAAGCACTTCAGCGCGCTCCTCACGGTCGATCACGGCGACTTCGGTCTGAAGCCCCAGCGACCCTGTAAAGGCGGCGTCGTCAGCGGGTTCAGCCCGCAGGTTGAGGACCTGGGTTTGCCGGGTAAAAGCGAGCTGCAGCGCCTGGGTCATCGGGTAGAGGAAGAAGAGGGCTAAGTAGAACAGCGAAGGCAGCAGCAGCAGATAAGGAAGCCATTTCCCTCGTTTCATAGTAATGGGTGTCTTTCACTAAAACGCGATATCCGCGTTTTACTTCAAAAGTTTATTGGAATCGGTGAAGGACGGCCCAGGTATGACCGTCCATCCCGGAACCCCCTTCTCCCACCTGTGGAAAGCGGGAGAAGGGGTGTTTCAGAGGGCGTGAACGGAAATTCAGCCACGCCTTAACATGCGGATCTTACATGCCTTCGATCTGGCAGGGGCCATCGCTCGCCGGATCGGGGGCCCAGCAGGCAGCGCCGGTCTCGTTCATCAGCGCCTGAAGCAGGGCGGCTTCACTATCGAGCACCGTCTGGATGTCTTCGCCGTCGATCACGACGCGGGTGAAAGCATTGCGGAAGATCTGGTTGATCTCACCGCCGCGCGCGCCAAGACCCACAGGCAGGAGCGACGGAATGCCATCGGGGGCCGCAGCCTGCGCCGCAACTGCGGCGGCCTGGCGCGCTGCGCCTTCCGGCAGATCAGATGTATCCACACCGTCGATCACCGGATAGAAGCCCAACTGTTCCAGCACCTGAGCCTGCACTTCCGGCGAGAGCATGAAGCGAACCAGTTCTTCAGCGGCGGCCGGATCGCTGGTGGTATAGGGGATACCAATGCCGGCCACGATCGGCATGAAGCCCCGCCCGGCGGGACCCGCAGGAGCCGGGAAGGCGACGAAATTCTCGGCGGCTTCGTCGAACGCTGGCTTGAGGCGTGCCACATGGTCAAACGCCACCCAGACTTCGCCAGACAGCAGCGG
>SZPD01000345.1 GCA_030263515.1 Anaerolineae bacterium CFX9
AGATGAGTATCGATCACCAGATCGATATCTTCCGGCCTTATCCCCAGCCGGTTGAGGGCATCGATCAGCGTGCCGCGCGGGCGTTCCAGCTTTCGAAACGCGATCTGGCGGGAAGTCAGGTTGCCGCCCAGACCAGTATCGATCACGATCCGCCGGCCGGCGCTCTGCACGAGCAGGACATGCTGTGTCATGACGACGGTGTTGTTGTCGTCATAGGGCATCAGCTTTCCCCACAGGGCACGGGGGACGAGCCCGAATGCCCCGCCGGCATCAACCCGGACCGTGCTTTCCAGAATCAGGTGAACTTCAAGACTGCCGATGCGGATCATGCGTCTGTCTGTGGGCTGAAGCGGGCGATCAGGCGAGCATGTTCATCGCCACGCAGGAAAGCGGCCTGCGCGGCGAGCATCATCTGCGCCTGAATATCTGCCATCGTCAGCGTGGTCTCCGTCAGCAGGCGAGCGATCTCGTCGCTGAGCGTGATATTGCTCACGCCGGGGTCATCGGTATTGATCGTCGTTCGCACGCCTGCCCGGTAGAGCGCTGGCAGCGGGTGAACATCCAGCGACGGAACGACGCCGCTGTCCACATTGCTTGATGGGCAGACTTCCAGCCACACGCCGCGGGCAACTACTGCCTCCAGCACATCCGGCGCTTCGCCACAGCGCACGCCGTGACCGATCCGGTCGGCTTCCAGATCGAACAGGGCTTCGCGGACGCTGTCTGCGCCTGCCCACTCGCCGGCATGGATCGTCACGCCCAGCCCGCCGGTCTTGGCGCGTTCGAACAGGCTGCGGAAGGGCCGCGCCGAAAAATCAGCTTCGCGCCCTGCCAGGTCGATCCCGACGACGCGGCTTCCGGCTTCCAGGGCAGCATCGAGCGTAGCCTGCCCGATTTCGACGCTCTCATGACGATTCATGCTGACGATCAGGCGGACATCGATGTCTCGCTCGCGGCAGGCATCCGCTGTCGCTTCCGTCACCCAACCGATCACATCGCGGTAATCACAGCCGAGCAGGTTGCTGAGCGCCTGCGGCGTGAAGCGCAGCTCCATATAGCGGATGTTGTCGTCTGCCGCGTCGATCACCGACTCGTAAGCGATGCGCCGGATGATGGCTTCAGAGCGGAAGAACAGGCGCAGCGATCGGAATTTGCCGAGGAAGTTATCAGCGCTGCGCGGCTCGCCCGCCACAACCTGCACGTAGGGGCGCAGGGCTTCCAGATCGTTTTTGGGCAGATCGATATCGTGTTCGCGCGCGATATCCAGCAGGGTGGTCAGGCGCAGCGCACCCTCAAGATGGCGATGCAGCTCGATCTTGGGCAGCGACTGAACCTGAGCATACAGCGAACTATCGATCACGTGCCTTCATCCTCACCACGAATGGACACAGCAAACACGATCATAAAACGGAAGATGCATTTCCAAGTGTATGCAATCAGCCGCGTTCTGCCAACAGCCATGACCAGTAGCGCCATCCGAGATAGACGCCGATCGTCACGGCCAGCGCAGGCAGCCCGTTGTAGATCAACACCCACTCGATGGAGTTGATCAGCGTGTCGGCATCTGCCAGCCCGAACAGGCTGTTGGCGGCGACCGCGCCTGTGCTGATCATCTGGATGAACGCCGCGATGAAGAAACCCCGGTAATAGCGCGGCGCGCGCGTGGCAGCCCCCAGACGCCGCGAGAGAATCCCCATGCCCAGCAGGGCGATCACGAGTGAAAGATGGCTCAGAATGGCAAGGATATCGTTCATCACACGCCGCTGATGGATGCCGGGCAGAATACACGATTGTAGTGTAGTCGGATTTTGCGCTGGGCGCGATTCTGCATCAGGCGAGGATGACCATGCCGGCAGGAGGCAGATCGATGCGCACCGCGGCGCGCTCCAGCACTTCCTCGACGGGCAGTGTCACCTGCGGGGGATGATCGCGCTGTTCCTGCGTCCAGTCGCCACGGTAAAGCAGCCGCAGCGTTGAGCCGAGCGGGTGGAACGCGGTATCGACGTTCACCCATGCGCCGCGCGGTTCCAGGCTGTGCGTATTGACCGCGATCATCACGCTGGTATCGAACATGATGCGTGACCACGCCACGAGTTCACCCGCTTCCGGCACATGAAAACCGCGATCATCAAGTGTGATATCGCGCAGGAACTGCCGACCGCGCCGCAGCGCCAGCCCCACCCGATCCGGCTGGTGACGGATCCGCGCGATCGCCGCGATACGCTGGTACGCCGGATGCTCCGGGTTGAAGAAGTGGCAGCCCTGCGTGCGGAATGCGCCGAACGTGCCTCCAAACATCGCTTCGCGAATGTAGCGATCGTCGAAGGCAAGTTCCGGCTCGACTTCGTAATCGTGATCGTGCACTGAGCCGTCAAACGTCTGTTCAGTGCCATAGTAAATACAGGGGATGCCCAGTGTGGTCAGCATCACGCCGACGGCGTGCGCCACCTGGTCACTGCGGGTCGCCTGCGGCGTTCCGGCGGCAAACCGGGCTTTTTCCGACACGCCGATCATGTCATGATCATCCATCACCGAGACGTGGAAACGCCCGGTCTCACGCTGCGATCCGAGGACGTTGAACGGGTTGAACTGCCCGAAGAACTCTGCCGGGGATGCCAGCCCTTTCGTCATGCTGATGAGCGTGCCGCGCGCCGCGCCAATATCCAGCACGGCATCGACATCGCGCCCGAACAGCTCCAGATAGCTGCGTTCCATATACTCGCCGCCGGCGACTTCCCCCACCAGCCAGAAGTTATCCTTGCCGATGCTCTCGCAGTACTCGCGAATGGCGACGCAGAAATCGCGCACAGCTTCGCGCGGCATATGCTTGACCGTATCGATGCGGAAGCCGTCGCAGTCACTTATGGCGATCCAGTACTGGTACGCCTTTATGGCTGCTGCCAGGGTGTCTGTGCGTGACAGGTCGAGATCCTTGAGGTCGAAAAAATCGCCGCGCCGGAACTCGACATCCGGATGCATCGGATCTTCCCAGCTCGCCTGATCCCAGTTGCCGATGGAACCTGCGCGGTTATACCACTCAAAATTCTGAAACTCGATCGGAAAGACGCCATCATCGAGCGACGTGATCTCGCTGACAGGCTGCCCGTCTGCGCCGCGCCAGCCGTAAACCGGGTACGGCGGTTCAAAGCGGTAGGGCATGGCTTCGACGGGCTGACCTTCATGCTCGTAAAAGAAGTTATTGCCTGTGTGGTTGAAGATGATATCGAGCAGGACATAGATGCCGCGCTCATGTGCCGCATCCACCAGATCGCGCAGGTCCTGCCGCGTCCCGAAACGGGGATCGATCTCCAGAAAATTCTGAATCCCATAGCCATGATAGGTCTGGAGATCGGCGCGCTGTTTCCAGACCGGCCCGATCCAAAGCGCGGTGACACCCAGCCCCTTGAGATAATCCAGCTTGCTGATCACGCCGCGCAGCGTGCCCCCCTGAAACCGGACACCCGCTTTCATCCATGCCGCATGATCCGGCGCGGCGCAGGCGTCAGGCTGCATTGGGTCATAGAGCGGGCGTTCCTGCTCGCGGCCGTCGCTGAAGCGGTCTGGCAGCAGGAAATAGAGCGTCTGATCCCGCCAGTCAGGCGGGCTGGGGTGGACGCTGCCACGCGGCGTCAGATCGACATCAGCGAGTGAGCGTGGTGCTTGGTCTTCAATCCGGGTCATGCCGTTCCTCTGGGCTAGTCTTCAAGTGGAGCCTGGCGTTTGTGTGTCATTCTGCGCACGAGCAGGCTGACCAGCACGATCAGGCAGATGCCGCCGATGCCCGCGATCGTGTCTGCCAGCGGATCGCGCACCTGATCGATACTGGCATAGCGCACCGCCGCGATCCCGAACAGGACAATCGGCACGAGATAGGCGCGGAAATAGGTGCGTTCGCTGGAGAATTTCTGATAAAAACGGGCGATCAGCAGGAAGAAGAAGATCAGAGCCGTGAGCGCGAACAAGGGATAGAGCAGGAAAAGTTGGCTGACGGACTGCGTTGACATCGCCTTTGCAACCCAGAGCTAAGCTTTCGGAAAAACTCCCCCGCGATCACAGCGATCGCAGGGGAGTTGTGCCTGTCAGTGCCCGGCGCTGATCAGCTCAGTCCGGCAATCACCGTCTGGATAGCCGCCATACGGAAATCCCGATCATCGCACGCCTGCACAAAGCTGTCGATCATGCGGGTCGTGTTCGGGTCGCTCGTCAGCTTGTAGACGCGCGCGCGGCTGCTGGTTTTCCGCTCCAGCACGCCATCTGCAACCAGCGCGTCCAGTTCGTGGCTGACCGCGATCTCATCCCGGCAGATCGCCTGCGCAATGTTGGCGCAGGTTTCAGCAGCGTGAGGGTTGTCGTGAAAGAAACGCACCAGATCCCATTTTACGAAGCTGTTGACCTTTTCTTGGAGGAATGTCAGCAGCGCTTCCGTCTCCGTTCGATTGGGTCGAGTGGCCGTCATCTTTCCTTACTCCGCTTTGGGAACTCGATTCGCCATCTGGTCTTCGCGCATGTGGCAGTCCTTGTACTTCTTGCCACTGCCACAGTGACACTTGTCATTACG
>SZPD01000346.1 GCA_030263515.1 Anaerolineae bacterium CFX9
CGGGTTCTTGCGGCCTTTCTCGCCATTGCTGATCATGCCGTTCAGGATGCCGGAATTGACCATCACACCAGCGCCCTCATGCGCTTCGGTCATGGTGTCGCCGTCCAGCGTGACGCCTTCCGGCTGCACGACCGGGATGATCTTCAAGCCGAACTTGCGCGCAAACTCGAAGTCGCGCTGATCGCCGGACGGAACCGCCATGATCGCGCCTGTGCCATAGGTGATCAGGACGTAATCGGCGATCCAGATCGGGATGCGCTCGCCGCTGACGGGGTTGATGGCATAGCCCCCGGTGAATACCCCGGTCTTCTCGCGACCTTCGGCGGTGCGCTCGATCTCGGTCTGCCGGGCGGTCTGTTCCTGGTAGACGGTGACGGCGGCGCGCTGTTCCGGCGTGGTCACCTTGTCCACCAGCGGATGTTCCGGCGAGAGCACCATGAAGGTTGCGCCCCACAGCGTATCCGGGCGGGTGGTGAAGACCTCGATCGGGTCGCCCGCCTCAGTTCTGAAGATCACGCGCGCGCCTTCGCTGCGTCCGATCCAGTTGGTCTGCATGATGCGGATCGGTTCTGGCCAGTCGAGTTTGTCGAAGTCCAGCATTTCGTCGGCATAGCGGGTGTAGCGGAAGAACCACTGCGTCATCATCTTCTGCACGACAGGCTGCCCCAGCCGCTCATCCTTGCCGTCGATGACCTGTTCATTTGCCAGCACGGTTTGCAGCGCATCCGACCAGTTGACCAGCGCTTCGCCGCGATAGGCCAGATCGTTCTCGTAGAAGATCTTGAAGAACCACTCCGTCCAGCGATAGTACTCCGGGTCGCACGAGACCATCTCGCGTTCCCAGTCGAACATCGCGCCCATGCTCCGCAGTTGTCTGCGCATGCGATCCATGTTGGCGTAGGTCCATTCCGCCGGGTGAATGTTGCGCTGGATCGCCGCGTTCTCGGCGGGCAGGCCGAAGGCGTCGAAACCCATCGGGAAAAGGACATTGAAGCCGCGCATCCGCATCCAGCGCGCGCGGGCGTCGCTGGGACTCATCGCGAACCAGTGACCGATGTGCAAGTCGCCGGAAGGATAGGGCAGCATCGTCAGCGCGTAGTGCTTGGGCTTGCTCCAGTCCACTTTTGAGCGATACAGCCCATCCTGTTCCCAGCGCGCCTGCCAGCGCTTCTCGATCTCTGAGGGAACGTAACGGGATTTTTCTGAATGAGGGACTTGCTGTGTCATCACTTCATCTCGCAATCATGGGATCTGTGAAACAGGCACAAAAAAAGCACAAGCCCATGCACCCTTTGGTGCGTGCGCTTGTGCTTTGAACTCGACTGTCCTGAGCTTGAAGGACGGATACGTCCTAACGGTACGGATCGTCGGGTCTGGGGCGGCGCGATGGGCGCACCGGCACAGGCACGGGAACGCGGACGGGCTTCGCGGGTGGATGTGCGTTAATAAGTCGATCAAGCTGCTCAAGCATCCCACGCACCCTGCGTGTTACCTCATCCATCACGTTCCGTTTCTTTGCTGCCACAACCGTGTCCTTTCCACATCATACGGTCGTTCGTGGTCGGCGCCGTCGGGGGAAACAAAAATCCCCTTCAACCTGCTGTGCGGGTGAGGGGATCCTGCGTTCCGTCTGGCTACCCGCGTCTATGTGGACCTAAGGGGATTCGAACCCCTGACCTCTTCAATGCCATTGAAGCGCTCTCCCAGCTGAGCTATAGGCCCGTGAAAAAGCGGTGCGGTTCCTGCCGAAACGTCCGGGCATTCTAGCCCTTCACCAGAAGCGTGTCAATACTAAGCATACTCCCGTTTTTGCCAGTTGACCATAGGGGTTAACACGTTTCTAACACACGAGAGCGTAACCAGCGGCGATCCGCAGGGTTAACGCTCATTTTCGCCCGGCAAACCCGCCAGCATCCGCTGGAGCGTTTCCATCGGCAAGCCGATCACGTTGCTGTGGCTGCCTTCTATGCGCTCTACCGGCGCAAAGCCGGGATGCTGGATGGCATATCCGCCTGCCTTGTCGAACGGATCGCCCGTGGCGATGTAGGCGTCGATCTCGGCATCGCTGTAGCGCCGCATGAAGACGCGCGTCAGCGTGATCTCGGTCTGTGGTTCGCCTGTTATGAGCGTGCCGTCATCGGCGTGGCGGCAGGGCAGCAGCGTGAGCGCCGTGCAGACGACGTGCGGCTGATCTCTTAGCCGTTCGAGCATGGCACGCGCTTCGGCGGCGTCCCCCGGCTTGCCGAGCACTTCACCATCCAGATCACCGATCGTGTCGGCGGCAAGGATGACGACTGTATCCGCCGCCAGCACTGCCTCGATCGTGCCGGCGGATGCTTCCCCGGCGGGCAGGCGCGCAGCGATGGCGGCGGCTTTTTCACGGCTGAGGCGGCGGGCATAGGCGATTGGGGCTTCACCGGGGCGCTGGGTTTCGTCGATATCGCTTTTCATCACGATGAACGGAACGCCCAGCGACGTGAGCAGTTCCCTGCGGCGCGGCGATCCGCTGGCGAGGATGATCATGGCAGGGGACAAATTCCTTTCAATTCGATCAACAGGCGGGCGCAGGGACGGCTTCGTAATCAAAAGCCCCACTCCTAGGCGAGCAGGGCTTTTTATCACAGGCTTTCCGGTGAGACGGCTACTGCTCGTCGTCCTCGTACTCGTCCTCTTCATAGTCCTCGTCGAACTCTTCCCAGTCTTCCTCGTCTTCTTCAGACCAGTGGGCCCCGTGCGCATGACCGTGCATCAGCTCATCTTCCGTGGCGGGGCGCACGCCGACCACATCGACGACGTAGTTCAGCGTTTTGCCAGCCAGCGGCGGGTTGAAATCAAGTTCCACCGTGTCGGCATTCATCTGCTTGACATGTGCCATGTACGAGAAGCCGTCCTCATCCTCAACCTCGACGACCATGCCGATCTCGAACTGGTCAGCGTCAGGGATGTCTGCACGATCCACGATCTCGATATTTTCCGGATCGTAAGTGCCGTAGGCGTCATCCGGCGACAGGGTCAGGTTGACGCGCTCGCCCACCTTCTTGCCTTCCAGCGAGCTTTCCAGACCGGGGAGAATCTCGTTTGCCCCGTGCAGATATTCCAGCGGTTCCTCAGCAGTGGCACGGGCAACCTCTTCGCCATCAACCATCAGCGTATATGCCAGGCTTACGACCATGCCATCACCAACGCGCGGACTCTCCGTTTGCATTGAGCAGTGTCCTTTCAAAAATAATGCCCCTCGTTGAAATGGGGCGGATTACTTTGGATTGTAGTTTGAAATGCTTTCGTTTGGAATAGCGGATTGTCGCATTTCCAACTGGGTGATCTGACCTGTTTTCCCTGTCCACAGGCACAGCATTCAGCGCAAAATCTCCATCCGCGCAAACGCTGCCGAGAGCAGCTTCGTGCCGAATTTCTCAAATTTGATCGTCACTTCTTCATCGCCGGAACGCACGGTGCTGTCGATCACCGTCCCTTCGCCGAAAGTCGAGTGATAGACCCGCATGCCCGCCTTGTACTTTGTGGCGGGTTTGGGCTGGGCGCGCTCGCTGAACGGGATGATCTTGCTGCTGCCCGTGCCCCCGTTGGATGCGGGCACACCCGCGAAAGCGCCGCGCACGCCGCTGCTGCCTGATCGAGACGTGAAACTGCCGCTGTCCCAGCGTGTCTGCTCGCGGTAAGCCGCCGCCTCGCGCAGATGCTTCATATTCGGCGAGATGCCTTCGGTGAGCTGCTGCGGGATATCCGTCAGGAAGCGGGACGGGATGCCGGGGATGCTCTCGCCGTAGAGTGCCCGCCGGAAGGCATAGGTCAGATAGAGTTCATCCTGCGCGCGCGTCAGCCCGACGTAGAGCAGGCGGCGTTCTTCTGCCATCGCGTCCGGCTCGCTGAGGGAACGCGAATGCGGCAGGATGCCATCCTCCATGCCGGGGATGAAGACGACCGGAAACTCCAGACCTTTGGCTGCATGGAGCGTGAGCAGGGTGACGGCATTGTGTTCGGTATCGAGTGTATCGACATCGCTGACGAGTGCCATGTCCTCCAGAAAGGCGCTCAGACCGAGATCCTTCTTCGTATCGAGCAGACCCCGAAGTTCGTTCATGTTCTCCATGCGCTCGGTCACCTGCGCGTCCGACTCGCTGATCTCGTGGAGGTACATCGTATAGCCGATGCGCGAGATGAGTTCGTCATACAGCATGACCATCGCGCCCCGATCCGCCAGATCGCGCAGTTCCAGGATCAGCCTGGCAAACTCGACCAGGCTTTTGCCGGCCTTGCCGCTGACCGGCGGCGGTTCGCCCTGCGCCAGCCGCGTGAACGCCTGTTCATGCGTGATTCCGAGTGACTGTGCCCAGAGCAGAAAGGTGGCGATCGACTTTTCTCCGATGCCGCGCCCCGGCACATTGATGATGCGCCGTAAGCTCATCTCGTCGTTGGGATTGTTGATCACGCGCAGGTACGCCATCAGATCCCGAATCTCGCGCCGCTTGTAAAAGCCCACGCCGCCGACCAGCCGGTAGGGGACGCTGTGGGCGACGAAGGCGTCTTCCAG
>SZPD01000347.1 GCA_030263515.1 Anaerolineae bacterium CFX9
CGCGCTGCCATTCTCCGAGCGGAAGATAAGGCACGACGCCGGTACCGCTCCCCGACACGCCGGGGTCGAGAATGATCTTATCGGCGCCGCCGAAAATGCGCTCCATCGTCTCCAGTTCGCTCAGGCGCAGGCTCAACTGCTGATCAGTGAGCTGGAACAGACGGGCGTTTTCAATCGCCACAGCCGCCTGCCCTGCAAACGTCGCCAGCAGATCCGCTTCCTCCGGGCTGAAGCCGCCCTGCCGTTTGTTCAGCACTTCCAGCACGCCGATGACGCGATCCTGCGTCACCAGCGGCACGGCAAGCACGGTGCTGGTCTTGAAGGGTCCCTTCCCCAGTTCGCCAGCCCAGCGCGGATCATTGGGCACATCGTTGACGACGACCGGCTGCCCGGTGCGCGCCACCTCGCCAACCAGCCCCTTGCCCGCCGGAACGCGCGCGCCGATGATCGATGCTCCGGAGCCGCCGATAGCGACGCGGAATTCCAGATCGCCTGAGCCGTCATCCGCAGTCAGCAGCAGCGAACCCGCCTCGCAGTCGAGAATTTCTGTCGCCGAACCCGTGATCAGTTGGAGCAGACCTTCAAGGTCAAACGCGCTCGCCACGATCTTCTGGCTGATGTCGTTGAGCGCGGTTAGCTGACGCGCGCGCGCTTTCGTTTCCTCGAACAGGCGCGCCTTGTCGATCGAGGTCGCTGCCAGCGAGCCGATATCCATGAAGATTTTGAGCTGTTCGTCGCTGTACGTTGTGCCGACCTGCGTCGTCCCGGCGGCAAGCACACCAAGCACACGCGAGCCGGCTACCATCGGCACACCCATCCATGCCCGCAGATTCGGGTCTTCCTGAGCGATCGACTCTCCCCGTTCGGCAAGCGCCTGCGCATAATTGCTCACGCGCAGCGCCTGCCCGGAACGAACCACCTCGCTGATCAGGTCGCGCCCCAGCATCCAGCGCCGATTTTCACGTTCTTTGAGGCGTTCCTCGTTTTCAAGGAAAAAAGCGTAGTAAAGCTCGTTGGTCGCCGGATCGCGCATGGCGATGTAGAAATGCGTCGCGCTGATCAGCTTGTCTGCCTGGGTGCTGATCAGTTCGAGCAGGTCATCAAATTCCATCGTGAAATTGACCGCCTGCGAAACCTGGCTGAGCACACCCAGCTCACGGACACGTCGTTCGAGCGAATCGACGACCTGGGCGCGCTCAACCGCCACGCTCACCTGCCCCGACAGATTCTGAAGGAAGCGCAGTTCCTCATACGAGTAGCGTCCACTGCGAGACAGCGGCGGCGAGATCACGACGAAGCCGTTGAGCTGAGACGCCCCCTTGAAGCCGACGATCACCAGCGCGCGCAGGATCAGCAGTCTCGCCCGCTCGGCGATCACATCCGCCGCCCACGGCTGCCCTGGTTCCAGATAGATGACCCCTTCGGTCTCACGCAGCGCCCGGATCAGCGGGCTGTCCGGCGCAAAGCGCACATCTGTTTCCGGCTTATTCGCCCCATAGGCGACAAATTCGCTGGACTGGCGCCCCGGCAGGAAGATGAACATCTGCCGCGGATTCAGCGTGTCCTGCACCAGCGCCTGAAATTCGCGCAGGATGGCGTCCAGGCCGCCCATGCTGCCCAGCATCGACGAGAACGCTTCGAGCCGCTCCTGATAGTTGAAGCGGGTGCGGAAGTAGAGCCGATCGATCTGTGCCTGAAGCCGCGTGCGCACCGGCACGAACAGCACGGCCATGATGAAGATCACGATGGCGATCAGGATCGGGTTATCGGCGCGAACCAGATCGCGGGTGATCAGGCTGGCGCTGAAGACGAGCAGAAAGTAGCCGACGATCAGCCCCATCAGCATGACCGTATAGGTGATCCCCTGGCTGATCACGCGGTCAGTATCGAAGGTACGGTACTGAAGCACAGCGTATGCCAGGCTGAGCGCGGGCAGGATCATGAAAGGCATGGCCGCAGAAGTATTCAGCGGGGCGAATTCCTGCGCTGTGATGGCCCGCAGCAGATTGTTGATCTGCCAGACGATGGCCAGCGCCAGCGCCAGCGTCACGCCGATCAGCACGGTATTCGCCTGATCGCGCACGATCAACGAAGTCGCCCGCTGGCGCGCGCGCAGCAGCCGCAGCACGAACAACACCATGCCGAGCACCCCGATCGAGGTCACCCACATCAGCACGCTGCTGGGGAATCTGTAATCTGCCGGGCTGCGATAGAGCAGGTAGAGTAGGACGCCGATGACACCGAAGACCAGCGGCGGCACAAAGCGCAGATTGGGAGACTGATTGGCGATCATCATCCGCGTCGGGAAGATCAGCGCCAGCGCGACGAACGATCCCCCGCCCATCGTCGTCGCCACCATCCAGAGTCCTTCAAGGCGGTGCGTGCTGTTGAGATCGAACAGCCCCATCACGAACAGCGCGACCAGGATCAGCGTGAGCGCAACGATGCGCGTCGTCTGCTGATAGGGGCGCACGGCCACCACCACCAGCCCAGAGATCAGGATGATGACCGAGGAGACGAACGGGATCACGAAGAAGCCGATGAAATCGTTATCAGAGAAGACGGTCGGCGTGATCGTCACCGAACAGATGGCATGCCCTTCCGAAGGCTCGCCGCACGACATCGCATCCGTCACATCCAGCGTGCCGCCGGTGAGCGCCCGCTCAAAGGTCAGGGTGACGGGATCGGTGAAATTCAGGGACGCCAGCGCCGCCTGATAGCCTGCCAGCGCCGCGCCGTAGTCCCCTTCAGATTCGCTGAACGGGATGCCGTTGATCGCCAGCAGGTGATCGCCGCGCCGCAAGCCGGCGCTGCGTGCCGGCCAGTTTTCCGGCTCGATCGGTGTGCTGGCATCCACCATCAGGGTGTGTGATGTCAGCACGCCGAGAAACGGCAGTCCGCGCCACTCTATCGCCGCAGCGCCATAGACCACACCCGCCGCGATGGCGATCACCGCCGCAGCGATGACGGAAATCAAGCCCAACCTGTCGGTCGCGAGCATGCCCGGCGGCGCGCTTGCACCGATATTCATCGCCACGCGCCCACGCTTGCTGGTTTCGATTACCGCGCTCATGTGCTGCGCCCTTATCCCCGGCTGATTCCTGCATTTGGTGATAAGAGTGTAACACGATTCGTGCGAGAACAATTGCGAACGATTCCTGACATACAGCGCTTTTACGGGCTTTCGGTTTGCAGGTTCTAACGCAGCACATGCCCTGCCAGCCAGCCAGCAGATCACGCGCCGCCATTCGCGAATGTGGGCGCAGAGGGTATAATGGGGAGTGAGTGTTATACGCCTGTTAAAGAGGTTCAGGTCAGGGTGATGAATCGAGCGATCCGTGTTTTAATCGCCAAACCGGGGCTGGACGGGCATGATCGCGGGGCCAAGGTGATCGCGCGGGCGCTGAGGGATTCCGGCATGGAAGTGATCTATACCGGTCTGCGCCAGACGCCGGAAATGATCGCCAACGCCGCGCTTCAGGAAGATGTGGATGTAGTCGGGCTGAGCATCCTCAGCGGGGCCCACATGGCGCTTGTGCCGCGCATCCGTGAGGTCATGAATGCCCAGGGTCTGGAAGACGTGTTCCTCATCATCGGAGGGATCATTCCCGATGAGGACAAGACGGCACTCACCGAGATGGGGGTTCAGGGCATCTTCGGCCCCGGAACCTCCACCGAAGAGATCGCGCAGTACATTCGCGACCTGATCAGCAGGCGCGACACACTCGTAAACGAATGACCGATCACCCCTACCCCCTCAACCACCTTCGGCTGAGGGGGTATCTTGTAGCCCGTGAGGATGGGAGCCGACGTGCAGGCTGAAACAACAGCACTCGTCGAACGTGCGCTGGCGGGCGATCGCCGCGCGCTTGGACGGGTGCTGACCCGCATCGAAAATGAAGACGCCTCTGCCGGCGCGATCATGGCACAGGTGTTCCCCGGCACAGGTCGGGCGCACCTGATCGGGATCACGGGCGCGCCGGGCACGGGCAAAAGCACCCTGGTGACCGAGCTGACGCGGCTGTTCCGCGAGCGCGGACAGACGGTGGCGATCATCGCCGTAGACCCCACCAGCCCCTTCAGCGGCGGCGCAATCCTCGGCGACCGCATCCGCATGCGCGATCACAGCGGCGATGACGGCGTTTTCATCCGCAGCATGGCGACGCGCGGCACACTTGGCGGGTTGGCGCGCACGACGCGCGATGTGAGCCGTGTGCTGGACGCTGCCGGGTTCGATATCGTCATGATCGAGACGGTCGGCGCGGGGCAGAACGAGATCGCCGTCGTCCGCCTGGCGCACACCACCATCGTGGTCGAAGCGCCGGGTCTGGGAGATGACATCCAGGCCATCAAGGCGGGGATTCTGGAGATCGCCGATATTCTGGTGGTCAACAAGGCAGATCGACCGGGAGCGAACCGCACGCGCGCCGCCCTGCAGGCCATGCTCGAACTCGGCCACCCGACGGCGCGGCGGACGCTGCATCACGGCAGGCTGATCGAGACCGATCACACCTCCAATCACCATCACGAAACGCCGCTCTGGCTGCC
>SZPD01000348.1 GCA_030263515.1 Anaerolineae bacterium CFX9
CGAGGAAATGCTCGATCTGGTACGCCTGCCGGGGGTTGCCGGGCGCAAGCCATCCCAGCTTTCCGGCGGCCAGCGCCAGCGCGTCGCCCTGGCGCGCGCGCTCATCAACCATCCCAGCGTGCTGCTGCTGGATGAACCGCTGGGCGCGCTCGACCTGAAGCTGAGGCAGGAAATGCAGATCGAGCTGAAGGCTATCCAACAGCGCGTCGGCATCACGTTCATCTACGTCACGCATGATCAGGAAGAAGCGCTGACGATGAGCGACCGGATCGCCGTCTTCAATCAGGGGCGGATCGAACAGATCGGCGCGCCGGCTGTGATCTACGAAAATCCGGAAACGGCGTTCGTGGCTGATTTCGTCGGCACGTCCAATATCATCCGTGGGGAGCTGGCAGAACGCATCACCGGCTCAGCGCATCCGTTCGCCGTCCGGCCGGAGAAAATCCGCATCGCGGCGGAAGGCGAAAGTGCGCCCGACGGCGCGTGCGCAGTCGATGGCCGGATTCGCGATGTCGTCTATCTGGGGCTGAACACGCGCTATCTGGTCGAACTGGAAGACGGCAGCGATATGATCGTGGTACAGCAAAATCTGGAGACCACCTCGATGAGCGCGCTCTCCAGCCGCGGTCAGCGCGTCCGGCTGATCTGGTCGCGCGAATTCAATCGCCCGATCCAGCCGGACAGTGTGAAGAAGGAGGCGTAATGGCGACGCTGGCTCGACCTCCGCTTGACAGCGAGTCTCCGTCTCTGCTTCGCCGCATCCTGAGATTCCTGTACCAGCACCCCAACCTGTCGCTGGCACTGCTGCTGCTGCTGCCGATGAGCTGGATGGTGATCATTTACCTCGGCTCGATCTCGGCGATGCTGGTTCAGAGCTTCTTCTACGTCGATGATTTCAGCGGGCGGGTGATCCGCGAGTTTTCGTTCCGCACCTACAACGATCTGTTCACACCGTCCCATGTCGATATCGTCCTGCGTACTGTCGGGATGGCGGCTGTGGTGACTCTCTTCGCCGGCATCATCGCCTTTCCGCTGGCGTACTACATGGCGCGCTATGCCAGCCGCCGTGTGCGCGGGCTGCTGTATCTGGCGGTGATGATCCCGCTGTGGTCAAGCTATCTGGTGCGCGTCTACGCATGGAAGCTGATCCTGGCGGATGAAGGTATCATCACATGGTTCTTCAATACGCTCGGCATCCGCGGCATCCTCGATTTCATCCTTGCCACCCCTGCCATCGGCGGACGTTCCCTGTCGTTCTCATTCATCGGCATGTTCATCGTCTTCGTCTACATCTGGCTGCCCTACATGATCCTGCCGATCAACGCCGCTCTGGAGCGTGTTCCCAGGTCACTGATTGAAGCATCCGGCGATCTGGGGGCGAAGCCGGGCTACACCTTCCGCAAGGTGATCCTGCCGCTGGCCTTTCCCGGTGTGGTCGCCGGGTCGATCTTCACATTCTCGCTGACGCTGGGCGATTACATCATCCCGCAGATCATCGGCAATTCGAGCTATTTCATCGGCGGGGCGGTCTATGTGCATTACGGCACATCGGGCAATATTCCACTCGCCGCCGCGCTGACGCTGGTTCCGATCGTGATCATGATCGCCTATCTGATCGTGGCGAAGCGGCTGGGGGCGTTCGATGCTCTCTAAAGCCTCATGGGGTCTCAAAAGCGCCACTCTGCTGGCGATCCTGTTCCTGCACTTCCCTATCGCCGTGATCATCCTGTATGCCTTCACGACAGAGGAAGCCGCCTTTACCTTTCCGCCGCCGGGGCTGACGTTCCGCTGGATCGAAGCGATCACCCAGCGCGTCGATTTCTGGAACGCCTTCCGGCTCTCCCTTCAGGTGGCCGCGATCGCCACCACACTGGCGATCATCCTCGGCACGCTGATCGCGCTGGCAACCTACCGCCGTCCGTTCTTTGGGCGCGATGCCATCTCGCTGCTGGTCGTGCTGCCGATTGCCCTGCCCGGCATCGTTTCTGGCATTGCGCTGCGATCATCATTCGTGCTGATGGGCGTCGATTTCACTGTCTGGACCGTCGTCGTCGGGCATGCCACCTTCTGTATCGTCACGGTCTACAATAACGTCGTCGCCCGACTGCGGCGCATGTCCGGCAGTTGGGTAGAAGCGTCGATGGACCTCGGAGCCACCAGCCTGCAAACATTCCGCTACGTCGTGCTGCCGAATATCGCAACCGCGCTGCTGGCGGGTGGTATGCTGGCATTTGCGCTGTCCTTCGACGAGATCATCGTGACGACGTTCACGGCGGGGCCGGATAACACCCTGCCGATCTGGATCTTCAGCCAGCTCACGCGCCCGCGCGATCGCCCCGTCACCAATGTGGCTGCCATCATCGTCATCCTGACGACGCTCGTGCCGATCATCCTCGCCTATCGTTTCACACAGAACACAGGCGATACCTAAAACAGCAAACGAAAAATGCCCCGCGAACACGGGGCATTTTTCACAGTCCGGAAAGGACGCCTGTTCAGTGCCTGAGCAGATGAACCGCCTCCTCGATGAATGACAAGCCGACCGTATCACCTTCGCTGAAGATCTGGCCGGAGCGCGGATCTGTATCTGAAATCGTCCACAGCGTGTCATTCACCCGGATGGTGTATTCGATCTCCGATCCCAGGAACATCATCTGCTCGATGAAAACCTGCGTGAGGGTTGGATCTGCGCGAAGCTGGAGCGCCTCAGGACGCAGCATTGCCAGGGCGCGCTCGCCCACCGTGAAAGTCTCTTCCGTGGGCACATGCACCACCCGATCGAACAGGCGAATGGTGGCGCTTCCGCTGCTGAAGCCTTCAATCGTCACCGGCGCAAAGTTGGCCCTGCCGATGAAATCTGCCACAAACTGAGTGGTCGGCTTGCGATAGATTTCCTGCGGTCTGCCGATCTGCTCGATGCGCCCGGCGTTCATCACGACCACACGATCCGAGAGCGCCATCGCTTCTTCCTGATCGTGTGTGACGTAGACGCTGGTGATATTCAGCCGCTGCTGAAGCCGGTGAATCTCGGAACGCATCTGCACGCGCAGTTTGGCATCGAGATTGGAAAGCGGCTCATCGAACAGCAGAACGCTCGGCTCCATGATGAGCGCGCGCGCCAGCGCCACGCGCTGCTGCTGACCGCCGGATAACTGATTCGGGCGGCGTTTCGCCAGAGCGCCCAGCCCCATCAGATCGAGTGTGGCATCGACTTTCTTCTGAATGTCTGCCCGCGGCAGGCGGCGAAGCTGCAAGCCGTAAGCGACATTGTCAAAGACGTTCATATGCGGGAACAATGCATAGCTCTGAAACACCATCGCCATATCGCGCTTGTTGGGCGGCTGGGTCGTGATGTCCTTGCCCTCCAGCGTGATCCGCCCCGCCGTCGGCGACTCAAACCCGGCGATCAGGCGCAGCGTGGTCGTTTTGCCACAGCCTGAGGGGCCGAGCAGCGTGAGGAATTCGCCCTTGCGGATCGACAGATTGACGTTATCTACCGCAATCGCTTCCCCTGTCCCATCGCGCGAGGGGAAAGATTTCGAGATGCCTGTGAGGATCAGCGAGTCATCGGCGTGATTCTTCATGCGTCATGCCCCCCCTTGCAGCGAGCGATCTGCGGCGCTCTTGCCGCCGATCGCCAGCGTGAGCATCGCAATACAGGCCAGTACGATCACAATCAGAATGACGCAGTAGGCAAAGGCATTGCCAAAGCGTCCATTCTCCACTTCGTTCAGAATCTGCGCCGTCATGATCTTGGTCTGCGGAGTCGTGAGGAAAACGATCGCCGAGATCGTCGTCATGGAGCGCGCAAAGGCATAGATCAGCCCGGAGAGAAAGGCGGGACGGATCAGCGGCAGCGTGATGCGGCGGAAAGTCGTCGCGTTGTTGGCGCCGAGGCTGGTTGAGGCTTCCTCAATTGCCGGATCGATCTGTGAGAGCAGAGAATGCCCACTGCGCAGCGCAGCAGGCACACTCCGCACGACATAGACCAGCACAATGGCCAGCGCGCCCCCAAGCAGCGCGCGTCCTCCTGTCAGCTTGGGGATCAGCGTGATCGTCTGCGGCGGATCGCCAAACGGCAGCGTCAGCACGATATCGTTGTTGAACACCAGCAGATAGCCGATGCCGAGGATGGTTCCCGGCACGGCGATGCCGAGCATGGTGGCGAAATCGAGCGCATTGCGACCTGGAAAGGGCTTACGCACGACGAGAAAGGCGATGAAGATGCCCAGGATGCCCGCCAGCGGAGTCGCGATGGCAGCCAGCAGCGTTGTATCGCCCATCGCCTCACGGCCGATGCCGTTGATGACGAAGTCGAAGTTGGCCAGCGTGAACGTGTTGTTGACGCCCAGCACCTGTGTGAACGCGCCGGCGATGATGGTGGCATAGATCAGGACGATCAGGATGCAGAAGAACATCACCAGCGCAAACAGCGGCCATCGCACCAGCGGATGATCGATCTGCTGCGGCTTGCCGGATGGCTTGCCGGTCACCGACACCACCGAAGCCCGCGAGATCCAGTAGCGCTGCACCATGAAG
>SZPD01000349.1 GCA_030263515.1 Anaerolineae bacterium CFX9
TGAGGCACTGTCTTTTGAAGCTGTGAGGTTCCAGATAACCTCAAGCCGGTCTGTCGGCATGTCGCGGTTGAGCGCGTCGTTCATCAGCCCGTAGAAATTGACATGATAGATATTCGACGTGCAGCCAAGATGCCTGAGGTTGAAATTGGCATTGCCCCGCTGAAGCGGATCGAATGTCCAGCGCATTTCTTTCAGTCCACAGTCCAGCGCCCACTGCCGCTGAAACTGTTTCAGTCTGAAACCGATATTCTGCCCCTGTCGTTCGGGGATCACGCCCGCCATATGCGACCATACAAACGGCCCGTGCTCACCCTGTGCCAGAAAGCATAACGCCATCCCAACCATACGCTCGCCTTCAAACGCGCCAGCGACAAGCCCTCCGGCATGAGCGACGGCATGCAGCATTGAGGCTGGCACGGCTTCGCGTGCGGGCATCTGCCAGATGGCAATTTCAAGATCGACGACCTGCTCGAACTCGGCAGGATCGTGGAGCGCGCGAAGTTCGATCACGCTAGCGACCTAACGGCTGTACCAGCAAGAGACCAATAATCGCCAGAATCAGACCGGCGTGATGGGTAATGCTCCATAGAGTCGTCAGGGCTGTCGATGGGGCGTTGAGGCTAACGAGATGGATGACGAAACTGATGATGATCAGGAAAAGACCTAATACCGTGAGCAGTCCTCGCTGCCGTGCAAGCAGCGAAGACAGCCGTTCAAGCAGCCGTGAGAGATGCGATGACTGATCAAGTCGTCTCATGGTTTTATCGAACCCTCTCAGCTAACGAATTCTGTACTGCCGAACCTGTTCAAATAATCGTGCGGGCAGACGCACACTCAGGATCACGCCGTCGTCATCATGTTTCTGCGATTCGACCGTTCCGGCGTCATGGAGCAGGGATACCAGATCCCCCCTATCGTAGGGGATTTTCAGCCGAACTGCATACAACGTCTGCTTCAGGGTAGTGTCGATTGCCTGAAGAAGCTGAGGCAGTCCCTCGCCGGTGACAGCGCTGACCTCGACAATGGCGGCGTAGGATTGGGCATTGTGCAGTTGAGGCGTGTGAATGCGGAAGTCTTCCTCGACTTCGGCATTGTGTGCTGCAACCATATCCATTTTGTTCCAGACCAGAATGCGAGGAACAGGCGGCATCTCAATTTCTGCCAGCGTGTCTTCCACGCTTTCGATCTGCTCCAGCACGCTGGGCTGTGTGGTATCTGCAACCAGCAGCAGCAGATCGGCCTGGGTAATTTCTTCCAGCGTGGCACGAAACGCGGCGACCAGGGTGGTCGGCAGCTTCTGGATGAAACCGACCGTATCGGTGATGAGCGTCTGCCTGCCGGACGACAGCTCCAGTTTGCGCGTCGTCGGGTCCAGGGTGGCGAAGAGCTGATCGGCGATGTAAACATCTGCCCCTGTCAGGGCACGCAGCAGCGTAGACTTGCCTGCATTGGTATAACCGACCAGCGCGATCAAGGGCACGCCTGATCGTTCTCGCTGAGCACGGTGTCGGCTCCTGTGACTGCGGACATCCTCAAGCGCTGAACGCAGACGGGTGATGCGCCGCCGAATGTCTCGCCGGTCAACTTCGAGCTGTGTTTCGCCCGGTCCGCGCAGCCCGACACCACCCGTGCCGCCCCGACCTGAAGCGCCGCCTCCCTGCCGTGCCAGGTGTGTCCACATGCGGGTCAGGCGGGGCAGGCGGTATTCGTACTGCGCAAGCTCGACCTGAAGCGCACCTTCATAGGTTCGTGCGTGCTGGGCGAAGATGTCCAGGATGAGCGCTGAACGATCGAGCACCTTGACGTTTTCGCCAAAGACTTTTTCCAGTTCCCGCTGATGCCTGGGTGACAGTTCATCATCAAAAATGACCGTCTGTGCCCCGGAACTGATCAAGGACTGGCGGATCTCTTCGACCTTGCCGGAGCCGACGAAAGTCGCCGGGTCGATCTGAGCGACATTCTGATACGTCTGACCGACTACTTCCAGCCCGGCGGTATCTGCCAGCAGCGAGAGTTCTTCAAGCGACTCCGTAATGGACATCAGCGGATGGCTGCCTTTCAGCGCGACGCCTACCAGAAAGGCACTTTCCTTTGCTGTGGTTCGTATGATGTGATCAGCCGTACTAGCCATTCGCTCTATTCCAGTTTTTCAGCCGCTCCAGGGCTTCCTCAAGCCGATCTTCCGGAGTGCAGACGCTGATTCTGACGAAATTTTCGCCACCCGGCCCGTAGATCGATCCCGGAGCGAGCGACACATGCGCGTTCATCAGTGCCGACTCGGCATAGGATGCCCCGCTGTCACCACTCATCACTTTTGCCCAGATGTAAAGCGCGCCTCCCGGAGTCTCTGCCTGAAGCCCGATCTCTGGCAGCGCCGCGAGAATCCGATCGCGGCGGCGGCGATAGACTTCATTTCGTTCGGCGATCCAGTTACTGCCTGTATGCTGGATGGCAGCGATCCCAGCATCATATATGGCGTGGAAGTGACCGCTGTCCACGTTACTCTTGACCTGGAGAAGTGTTTGCAGCGCGCTGGCGGAACCGACGGCTGCGCCAAGCCGCCAGCCCGCCATGTTGTAGGTTTTCGAGAACGAGATGAACTCGACTGTGCAGGAAAGCGCATTCTCGGCTTCAAGCGCGCTCCCGGCGACATAACGATCGTAAGTGACATCGACGTATGGATTATCAGATGCCAGGATCAGATCATGTTCCATGCAGTAGTCCACGGCGCGCTGATAGAAGGCGGTGTCGGCAGTGGCTCCGGTTGGATTGCAGGGATAGTTGACCCAGAGCAGTTTTGCTCGTTCCCGCACTTGCGGTGAAACGGAATTGAAATCAGGATACTTGCCATCAGGCATGGGCATCCATTCCACTTCACCCCCGGCG
This sequence comes from Anaerolineae bacterium CFX9, assembly GCA_030263515.1. Classification (GTDB taxonomy): domain Bacteria; phylum Chloroflexota; class Anaerolineae; order Aggregatilineales; family Phototrophicaceae; genus Flexifilum. The sequence continues at coordinate 2,887 of SZPD01000349.1, forward strand.
AGATGAGCGCCCATATGATAGGCAGGATAGCCGATCTCCGGGACGAGCGACACATCTCCCCGGTCGAGAAAGGCGAGGCTCAGGTTGACGATACCTTCCTTGCTGCCCATGAGAGGTAGAACTTCACGCTCCGGATCGACAGTGACGCCAAAGCGTTTCAGATAGTAATCAGCAACCGCCTGCCTGAAACCAGCAATGCCGCGATAGCCGGAATACCCGTGGTGGGCGGGGTGCGAAGCTGATTCCGCAAGCGCCTCAATCACATGCGGTGGAGGCGGCATATCCGGACTGCCCACATCAAGGCTAATGACATTGAAACCCTGCGCATTCAGCTCGCGTACCCGCTGATTCAGCAGGGCAAAAGGATAGGCGGGCAAGGAACGCAGTCGAGCAGCGGAATTTGGCATTCTGAATACTCACTCTGTTGCGGGCAGGCTTTCGGCGTCTGTGGGCGAAGTCAACAGGCTGCCAATCACTTCTTCACCAATACTGAGAGGCAATACAGGATCATCCAGCAAGGCGGCTGACTCATGCAGATCAGCCAGCCCGCGTGCCACATAGGCTCGGTAGCGAGCGCGTTTATCCCGGATAGCAGTGTCAAGCGGCGGCAGAATACCGAAATTCGCCTTCATCGGCTGGAAGTGGGCAGATTCTGCATGTGTGACATAATGGCATAACATGCCCAGCATGGATGTTTGCGGCGGCGTCCATGGCAGTTGACCGCTCAGGATGCGCGCCAGGTTGATCCCGGCGAGCAGCCCAGTTGCCACGTTGCCCATGTAGCCCTCAACGCCAGTGATCTGCCCGGCAAACAGGAGATCGGGGCGAATGCGAAGCTGCATGGTTGGCAGGAGCAGGGCAGGGGAATTGATGAATGTATTGCGATGCATCATGCCGAGGCGGACAAACTCGGCGTTTTCAAGCCCTGGAATAAGTCGCAGCACTGCCTGCTGTGGACCCCAGCGCAGATTGGTCTGAAAGCCGACCATGTTATACAGCGTGCCGATCAGGTTATCCCGGCGAAGCTGCACTACCGCGTAGGGACGTTTTCCGGTTCGGGGATCGCGCAGTCCAACAGGGCGCATGGGGCCGAATGCCAGCGAGTCGCGTCCCCGGCTCGCGATCTGCTCGATGGGCAGGCAGCCTTCAAAGAAGTGGGGATCTTCCCGTTCGAAGTCGCGCAGTTCGATGGTTTCTGCAGAAAGCAGCGCATCGACAAACCGTTCGTATTCCTCGCGATTCAGCGGGCAGTTGATGTAATCACCCTCTTCCTCGTCGCCCCGTTCGTACCGGCTGGCGCGGAAGGCAATCGACATGTCGATACTTTCGAGCGTCACGATGGGGGCGATGGCATCGTAAAAATACAGGTGTTCCTGCCCCGTCAGCGCGGCGATTTTTGCGGCAAGCGCAGCGCTGGTGAGCGGCCCTGAGGCAATAATGGCAGGATCGGAAGGGATTTCAGGAAATTCTTCCCGAATCACTTCGATGTTGGGGTGTTCCATCAGCGCATCGGTCACAAGCTGGGCAAACATCTCGCGATCCACAGCCAGCGCACCGCCAGCCGGCAGCGCCGATCTTTCAGCGCACTCCAGCAGCAGTGAACCTAACATCTGAAGCTCAGACTTGAGCATGCCCGATGCACG
>SZPD01000350.1 GCA_030263515.1 Anaerolineae bacterium CFX9
TGGTAACTGCAGCACAGTCTGCGCTTGCGCAGGGACAGACGACGCTGAATGCGCGCGTTTTTCATCGGGATACGCAGTATGTAGTGCAGCCCGGCGACAGCATCATCAGCATCGCCTACAACTACGGCATCCCCTACCCCTACCTTCAGCAGGCGAACCCCGGTGTGAACGAGCTTTATCCCGGACAGACGATCACGCTGCCTTCACGGGATATCATGCTGCCCGAACCGATCGTGTTCAGCAAGCGCATTGTGGTGAGCATCCGTGAGCAGCGGGTGCGGGTTTATGAGAACAATCAGCTCATCTGGGATTGGATCGCCAGCACGGGAATCTCGTCCAGCCCCACATGGCCGGGCGTTTACCAGATTCTTTCTCACGAGCCGAATGCCTATGCGGGCAACTGGAACCTGTGGATGCCCAATTTTATGGGTGTTTACCGCCCCATCCCCGGCGCTGACTTCACGAACGGCTTCCACGGCTTCCCGACACGCGGGGGCAGCCAGCTTCTGTGGACGAACAGCCTGGGCACGCGCGTCACGTATGGCTGCATCCTGCTGAGCGATACCAACATCCGGCTCTTGTATGACTGGGCGGATGTCGGCACGGTGGTCGAAATCACTGCCTGATTGATCGCCCCTCCACCCCGCATCATCCTGCCTACATACAGGCGCGATCGGCTGCTTCGATCGCGCCTTCGTTTTCCGGCACAGGCTTGCTTACCCCGGCGATGATCCTGATCACGGAATCTTTATGCAATTAGTCCATGTGCAATCGTGTATTCCGCCATACAATACAGATAGCAGTTGTGAAATCCAGCTAAAAAATTGCGAGGTTTTCTTATGGAGATCTTCCAAAAGCTCTCCGACACCTATCGTCAGTGGCGCATCGAGGATCACCGGCAGCATGCCCATACACACCTGCTGCGCGATGAGCTGGAACAGGCGGTTGCTTCTGCCAGCCGCGCCCTTTCTCTCGATCCGACGCTGACGGATGCCTATCTCACCCGTGGGCGCGCCTTTTACCGGCAGGAGAATTATCCGGCTGCACTGGCAGATTTTGATGCAGCCCTGCGTCTCGCGCCGCGCAGCGCAGAGATCCTCACCAATCGCGCGCTGGCGCACTTCCGCAGCGGCAGCCCGGAAGACGCGCTGGCAGACCTCAACATGGCGCTGTACTACGACCCGGAGTATGCCCTTGCCTACTATCATCGGGGGGTCGTGGCGGAGTCCATGGGCAATCTCACGGCGGCGATCTCAGATTACACGATGGCGATTCGGGTTGATCCGCGCGTCGCCCCCGCCTACGAGCATCGCGGGGCGGCGCTGGCACAGCGCGGCGAACTGCGCGCGGCCCTTGAGGATTATCAGCGCTGCCTGGCGCTGCTCTCGCCCTTCCACAACAGCCATCGCATGGCAGTTGAACAGCAGGTGATGACGCTTGCAACCAGGCTGGAAAACGCGAAGTAATCGGCGAAAAACAGTTTTTGAGCGGAAAAATGTGCAGCGGTGATCAGGCGTGATCACCGCTGCTTTTTCATCTGCCGGATGGCTGCCTCAGAAACTGATCGCCAGAAAGCCGAGATCGCGCATGTTCAGCCCACGAACCAGCAGCAGATATCCCTCATCGGAAGGCGCGGGGCGATCCTGAGATTCTTCAGCCAGTCGTATTGTGGTCGGCAGCGGCGCAGTGAACTCGATCACCGCCGCGCTCAGTCCCGTTGTTTCGCTGGTGAAAACCGCTGGCGCTGTGAGGATCATGCTGCGATCTTCCAGCAGTTCCGCCCACGGTCTGTTGCCGGATAGCGAAACGGCAGTCGCGATTCGCTCAGCGACGATGTTCCCGGCGTTCTGGGCATCGGCGCTGTTCCGATAAACCAGGACGATCTGCGTGATCACCTGCTCGCCGCGCACGCCTGAACCGAAGGCGAGGATCTCGTAAGCGGGAATTGGCGTGAACGTTGCCTCAGCTTCGGCCAGCAGAGCATCCAGGTTCGGCGCGCCTATATTTGCCATGGCGATGGAGTCTGAAACTGCGCCGATCACCCGCGGAAAGGTAAACATCGCCTGCATCACGGTCAGATCGGCGCTGATCGCCTCTGCCGCCGTCCGGAAAAGCGGATCGTCCATCAGCGATTCGCGCTCGCCTTCGATCACGCCAACGCCCCGGTTGAAATGTATTTCATCGCGCGTGGCAAAGACAAGATCCTCACGGGCGTAGATGGGGGAACGCTGACCGAGATTGCCGTAAAGCGGATCGCCAACGCGCCGGTTGGCAGGATCGATCATGCGCCCCTGATCGCAGCCTTCGGCGCTGCACAGCACAGCAGCGCCAAACCCACCCCACGCGGAGGTGCGCGTTTCGCGCTCCACAACAAAGCCGGCGGCAGTGCGGGCTTCGATGAATGCCTCCAGATTGAAGTTCCCCCGGATCAGCAGCGCATCATCTGGAGGATCGCCAGTGACGACGATCTGACCCAGGCTGCGCAGATCGAAGCCGGTGACTCCGGCATCAAGGACGACAAGTTCTGCGAGAGCAGGTGTATTGGCCAGCGAAAACAGTGTGGCCGCGCTGTACAGATCGCTAACCTCATCCGGCATGGTGTCCAGCTCGTCAAAATCAGCGGGGCGAGCGCTCACACCCCGAACGTTGAGCATGGTTTCCCAGTCAGAGTAAAAGAGGACGCCAGACCAGCTTCCCGGCGGTGTGTCTCCGGGGGGCGCATCGACGGCAGGGAGAACGAGAGAAAGCGTCTCGATCAGGGGAGGCATTTCCTGCGCCTGAGCGGGAACAACCACAAGAACGAGAAGGGTACAGAGTGCGACAGACCACCATCGCTGCATCAGCGTGAACTCCTGACCACCTATGCGCTGTAACGGATGAGATTTAGCCACAGGGGCATTATATGCTGAATGGCAAATGCTGGCACTTGACCAGCGCTTTCGGTTCAGCGACGATACCCGTATCTCGATCACTACCCTGTTTTGATGAGGTTACGGCAAGATGAAGGTTGGCGTTCTCGCGCTGCAAGGCGCGTTCATTGAGCATGAAAATCGGTTGCGCGCGCTCGGTCTGGAGACGGCGCAGGTTCGGCTGCCGCAGCATCTGGATGGGCTGGATGGACTGATCATCCCCGGCGGCGAAAGCACCACCATCGGCAAGCTGGCCACTGAATACGGACTGATCGACCCCCTGCGTGAATTTGCCCGAACCACGCCGACATGGGGAACCTGTGCCGGCATGATCTTCCTGGCCAAGGATATCGGCATCGACCGGCAGCCGATTCTGGGCGTGATGGACATCACCGTCAACCGCAACGCTTTCGGACGCCAGGTAGACAGTTTTGAAACCGACCTCAGGATCAGGCCGCTGGGCGAAGTTCCCTTTCACGCCGTCTTTATCCGCGCGCCGATCGTCACCCGCGCCGAGCCGACCACGGATGTGCTGGCGACGCTTGATGACGGGCGCATCGTTGCCGTTCAGCAGGGGCATCTGCTGGCGACATCGTTCCATCCGGAGCTGACGGCGGATAACCGTCTGCATGAGTATTTTGCAAGCCTGATCCAGGCGAAAGTCTGAGCAGGTTTGTCGCTGTTGACAAATCTCTCAAATTCAGATATTGTGCCGTTCACAGGCGGAAACGTCGCAGAGAACGTCCGCCGATGATGGACTGAACCGGAATAGCGCAAGACAAACACGTTGCAGGAGTACGCCATGCTGCTTGAAGAGAGCATCTGGGACCGCTTTGACAGCGATGACGAAGAGGATCTCGAAGAAGAAGGTTTCGAGGTTGAGGGTGACGACGACCTTGACGTAGACCTCGATGACGAAGACTTCGACGACGAGGACTTCGATGACGATGATGATTACTTCGACGACGAAGATGACGACATCTACGGCGACGACGAAGATGACGATTACGATGACGACGACGACTACGACGACTACGAAGATGAGGATGACTACTAGGTCGTTATGAACGTCTGGCGCTCAGGCGCGCTAAAAGGGCTTTGGGGTATCGCGATCGCGTTGAGCGTCGCTTTGGGCAGTGCCGTCCTGGCTCAGGAGAATACCCCGGTCAGCTCTTTGGCGACGCTTGAAGCAGGTGAATTCTCTGCGCTCGCCATTACCCTGAATGGTGAGCGCATGCTCGTCGCCGACACCGCCAACAACACGGCACGGCTTTACGATATCAGCGATCCGCAGGATCCTTCCCAGATCGACAGTATCGCGCTGGAGGGACCGCCGCTGGCGCTTGCCCCGACGCTGGAATACGCGATCGCGATCATCGATACCGGCACGGATCATGATCTGGCACAGGTGATCGCTCCGGCACTGTTCAACCCGCGTGCGGGCTGGGAAGCCTACCCGCTGCTGGATGTTCCGGCAGGCACGCGCGGCTTTGCCATCGATTTCAGCGGCACATGGGGCGGCATCATCTCGGATGATCTGCTGCTCGTGCTTGAACTGCTCGACGCCGTGAACGTCAACTGGGTCAGCGTTGATCTGGAC
>SZPD01000351.1 GCA_030263515.1 Anaerolineae bacterium CFX9
CCAGCACGCTGCCGCCAACATCAAGCGCAGACAGGTTCATTTTGCCCTCGCCATCCTCAAAGACGCGCAGATGGGCGGTTTTCTTCGCCAGCAGCTCCGCCTGTGCGCGGGTGTCTCCATGTGTGACGCCGATCAGCGCGACGAAGCCGTGCTCGATTCTGCCCGTCGTGCGCCCCTCGACGGTGACGCTGCCTTGCCGCACGCGCTGAAGGATGACTCTCATACTGCCCTCTCCCTGTGATGACCGGGCGCTGATCTTAGAGTTTTGTTGCGTTTCAGTCAATCAGATTCCTTCATAGAAGCAGGTTGCGACTGGCGTTTAATGCCGTACAATTAGGGCTTGTCAGGAAGGATAGAACGCTCCTATGGCGGACAGCCTGTTCGATAACCGCTATCGCTACGATTACATCTACCCACGCGGGCGCAGTGGCGAAACCCTGCGCGCGGTTGACGTTCAGGATCATGATCGCCCGGTGGTGGTCAAGCGTCCTGCGCCAAACGACGCGCCGCCGATCCGTGCCGGGCAGGAAGTCAGCATCGTTAACGAACGCAAGGCGCTCACCCGGCTTGCCGGGCATCCCGCGCTGACCTCGCTTGTTGGCACGGGGCAGTTTTCCGTCGGCGGCATTGCGCATCAGTACATCGCGATCGAGCGTGCAGAAGGCGATGTGATCGCCGATGTCGTCCTGTCGCTGGCGGCGCGCGGCGAACGGCTGCCTGAGCTGGAAATGCTCGTGATCGTCGATCAACTGATCGATCTGCTGATGGCGGCGCACGACAAGGACATCGTTTACAACGATGTGGACGCCAAACACCTTTTCTGGAACCGCGAAACTCACCGCCTCAAGGTGATCGACTGGGGCAATGCCGTTTTTCTGGAAGGGGATGAAGCCACACCGCAGGGCATCTCCCGCCAGAGCGACATTTATCAGGTGGGAGAACTGCTTTATTTCATCGTCACCGGCGGCGGGCGCGTGGATATGCCGCGCGATGCTGCCCGTGTGGATGATGATTTTCGTCTCTCGTTCGGAGAGGACACCAGCCGGCTGCATTCACGGCTGATCCAGATCATCAGCAGCGCCGCCCATCCGAACCTGCGCCTGCGCTACCGGACGCTTGCGGATCTGCGCCGCGATCTGACCGAATACCGCCTGCCGCTGGAACGGGACCGCGCAGCGGTCATCCAGCGGGTCAATGATCGGCTGCGCAAGGACCTCAGCCGTGATGAACTGCTCGGTCTGCTCAGGACGCTGGAACCGGCGCTCGCCATGGATCCCGGCTACCCGGAAACCCGCGCCACCGAGCAGGAAATTCACGGACGGCTGAATGATCTCGAAGTTGCCGCCGATCTCGATGCGGCGCGCATCTACCTCGAAAGCGCCAACTGGGGGCGGGCGATCACCGTCCTCGAAGAACTTCGCCCGCGCGCCCGTGGAGATATGGCGATTCAGATCGCGCTGCTCAGCGACTGGGCGCGTATCCTGCTGGAAAACAATGTCCGCTCTGCGCCCGCGGCGGTGATCGACGCGATCGGGGCCGTCTTTGAGGGCGATGCCGAAAGCGCCGCGCATATCCTGCAAACGCAGGACGTGGAAAGTGATTCGCGGCGGGCGCTTCAGTGGCTGCTGGCGGAGCGCATCTCGGCGCACATCCCGGAAATCCTGCTGCTGCGCCCGACGCTCTACCGGCTGGACGTTGCGCTGAACAATCTCCATGCCGAGGGCGTCGTCGTCACCGAACCGCAGACGCTCCTGTCCGAGATCGGCACAGCGCTCAACAGCCTCGCCGATCCGCAGACGATCAATCTGGTCATGCTGCGCGACGGCTATCGTGTCGTTGTCAACCAGCTCACATCGCTCAGCTCTCTGCTGGAAGGTCTGGCGCAGCAGCACGGACTGACCAACCGGCGTATGCCGCTGACCGCCGTCACACGCGCACTCAACGCAGCGATGGCGCTCGTCGATAATATGCATGTGATTGGTCGTCAGGCGACGGGCAGCCCGCGTGAGGCGCTGCACGCGCTGGATAACAGCCGCCAGATTGCGCCCATCACTCCGGCGTGGGATGGCATCGCCCACCTGCTCGACAGTCTCTATGAACGCATCAACGCCTATCAGAGCTACATCCCGGCTGCCGACGGCTCGGATGTCAGTGACTGGCTGATGGCATCCCGCCAGGAATTGGAGCCGTACAAGGAACGTCTTTCTGACGAAGCGCTCGGCGCGATGGTGATCGGTCTTGAGAGCGCCAGCCGGGCATGGAGCATGTATGCCGCGCACATCGTGCAGGGCAATCGCAGCGGCGCGATCGCCGCGCTGGAACGCGCCATCGATGCGGTCACGCCGGTCAGTCCCTCGCTGGCGCGCTGGATGGAACAGCTCCGCAATGTCGTTTCGCATGCAGCTTACCCGGAACGTCATGCGCTGCACGGCGCGATGGGGCGGGCACTCGCCGATGGCTGGGAGCATTTCGATCGCGGCAGGCTGGTCGATGCCGAACGCCTCGGCATTCAGGCGATAGAATCTGCCCGCACGGAGGCTGAACACACCGCCGCGCGCCGCCTGCGCGAACTCAGCCAGTGGACGCGGGAATGGGTTGAACGCGCCGCCGTCGCTGACAGCGCCCGAACCAGAGCGCTGCTGTCGCAGATCGAAAGTCTGTTCACCCCTGATGAGATGGGCTTGCGAGACAGCTTTACCACGCAGATGCCGAGCAAGGAAACCTATCTGCGTGCGATGAACAAGGGGCTGGTGGAGCAGTTTTCGCTGCGCAGCACCGCCGCGGTGCGCATCCTGTTCATGAATTACATCCTGCTGGCGGCGGTGGATGCCCAGGCAGAAAATGAAGAGGACGCCCGATTCTGGCGGGAAGCCGCGCTCAAGACGCTGGGTGAAGCCGGACTGCGTCACCCGGCCATGCGGACGGTCAGTGAATTTCTTGACCGCCGCCGCGATCTGCGCGCCGCCACGCAGATGATCAATGAGATCAACGGTTCGCACGCGCTGCCCAACATCGAAGCGACCGTGCGCGCCATCGAAAACAATCCACAGAACCGGCTGCTGGCTCCGGCCGTTTTCAGCCTGCGCGAACTCGAAGCCGCTGTCCGCGAGTGGTCTGGTGGCGATTTCCGCGCTGCCGGGCTGCGTCTCGAAGGCGCGGTGAAAGCGCTCGATGAGCTGGAAGCGCAGAGTCATGTCACGCTGACGCAGTACCGCGCCTGGCTGCTCGATCTGCTGGCCGGCGCTGCCGAACTGCATCAGAGCGCCCATCGCCTGGCAGAAATCGTCAACAGCCGCCCGGATGAGCCTGTGCCCTCTGCGCACAACCTCCATCAGCAGCAGGTGGAAGTGACACAGCGGCTGCTGGGGGATGCATATTCACAGCAGCTTCGCATCTGGCGTGACGCTTATGATGCCTTTGCCGCCGTGGCGGGGGATCGCAGCCTGCGGCGCAGCGCCAAACTGCCGCGTTTTAACGAAATGTTCGCTGCGTTTGCCCCGCTGGAACGCCACCCGGCCTATGCGCTCTACCAGCACTGGTATGCTGTGACCGAGGCGCAGAGTGAATTTCCTGCGCCGCCCACCGACTCGCCCGTGCCGACCATCCAGGACGAGGAATACTACGATGTCTACGCGCCCACCGAGGGCGCTATCGTCGAGGATGATCGCTTTGCCGCCGGAGACACTGAGCCTACGCTTGTCCCGCGTCGGAAACGGCGGCGGAGTCGTCTGCCGCTGATCCTGCTGTTCGTCCTGCTGCTGCTGGGTGGAACCGCAGCCGCAGCGGTGACGCTTTTGAACTGCTGCCTGCCACCCGTCGAGCTGACGCCGACTGCACAGGATGAGAGCGCCGCGCAAACTGCTATCGCCCTGATCGGCGTGACCCTGACGGTGGATGGCGCATCGCTTGCCGCCGCACAGATCACCGAGGAACCCGCTGTCACGCTGCCCCCATCGCCGACCGCGCTTCAGGCGCTGGCGACCGTTCCTCCACGCGCGCCGATCACGGCGTCACCGACGCGCACGCCCAGCCCCACCCTTACACCGACCGAGACGAATACGCTCACGCCGTCGCCGACACGGACACCCTCAAACACTGCCACGCCGTCGCCCACGGCGACCGCGACGCCTTCTCCGACGAGCACCCTTCCGCCCGGCGGTTTGCAGGGCACGCAGAATCTGTTCAGCCTGGTCGAGGGCGCATCTGAGCGGACGTGGACGGACAGCCAGTTCTCGCTCAGCACAGAAGGGCCATTCTGGCGGCTGGGAGAAGGGATCAGCACGACGGATGATGCGGATATCCGCGTCGTGCCGTCGCAGGCTGAACTGGATGCCCGTTATGGCAATGCCGCTTCAGGGCGCATCGTGCGCGCCGAGGCTGATCTCAGCCTGATCACCTTCAATCCGCCGCTGATCATCGATCAGGCGGTTTACTTTGGCGCGGGTTTTCAGGTCGGGCAGGATGAAGAAACGTTCGTCGGTCTGCATATCCAGGTGAT
>SZPD01000352.1 GCA_030263515.1 Anaerolineae bacterium CFX9
GCCCTGGGAGGGCGCGAGCGCGCTGACCGCGTGCCTCGAGACCTTTCGCCTGATCGACTCGCAGCGCGTGCACTTCCGCAATGCCGCCGCAGTTCTGCTCCAGCGCCTTCAGATCTCCCTGTGCCATGCGCTGCGTCCGCTCGGAAAGACGCCGAACCGGGCGCAGAACCCGTGTGATCAGCCAGTAATTCCCACCAAGAGAGGCAAGCAGCAGCGCCAACAGCAGAAATTCCATCGCGCCATCCTTCAGGAAGGTTTATTTTCGTTGAGGGTGATGATGCCGCGCGCCAGCCCTGCGGTGACCGCTTCTGTGCGCGTGCCCACGCCGAATTTCTGATAGATATTCTGCAAATGCCCCTGCACCGTGCGATCCGAGATGAACAACTGCCGCCCGATCTCCTTGTTGGTCAGCCCGCGCGCAGCAAGGCTGAGGATTTCGATCTCGCGGTCGGTCAGCCCTTCGACCAGCCGCTGTGCCTCACGTTCGTGCTGTGCGGCTTTCGCCATCACGGCGTCGTCAAAAGCCGCCCGCCCCACCGAAACATCCCGCAGGGCGCGGTAAAGCTGATCGAGTTCGGCAGTCTTGAGCACGTAGCCATCTGCGCCCGCTTCCAGCAGCGCATGCACGTAAGCCGGGTCATCGTATGCGGTCAGCACCAGCACGCGCACTTCAGGATGATCGTGGCGGATGCGGCGCGTCGCCTCGACTCCCGTCAGTTCGGGCATATGAATATCCATCAGCACCACATCCGGCTGAAGCTGCCCCGCCAGCGCCACGGCTTCGACGCCAGTCGTCGCCTCGCCAACAACCTCGATGCCCATGCTCTCAAGGTACATGCGTGTTCCCTGTCTTACGATGTGATGATCCTCGGCGAGCAGTACGCGCATGGTCATGATCATCCTGAGTCGAATCTGCGGGCGAATATCCCGATCATATGCAGATCGGCATTTCTGAAAACACCGCCAAATGGCGCGTATCATCCTGAAAAAAGATAGCTATGCTGGTAGTGGTGTAACTGTATGCCTGTTTCAAGGGGAATTTTTCATGGAAACCAGGACGTTCAAAGTCCCGAATATGACCTGCAACGGCTGTGTGGCAACCGTGCGCGGCGAGCTTGAAAGCATCGCCGGTGTGCAGGTGCTGGATATCAACAAGCCAGCCCAGCTTGTCACGGTGCAGTGGAATCAGCCTGCCACGTGGTCTGCCATCGAGAATGCGCTGACGGCGATCGAGTACGCGCCTGCCGAAGCGTAAACGAACAGATCACTGACGGGTGAGGGTCGCCACGAGCAGATCGAGCGCCAGCAGCGGCTTGATCTCGCCCGTTTTCATCTGCACATCATACGTCTGGATGGCGCGGTAGATCCGTTCCAGCGTGCGCACATCGAAATCGCGTGACTGCCGGGCGACCTTGTCTGCCACGAACGGCGCTGCCCCGATCGCGGCGGCAAGGTCTCGCGGGCTGCCGCCGAATGCCAGATGTTCCTTCGCCAGCAGCAGCAGGCGAAACTGGCGGATGATCATGGCGAACATACCGAATACCTGATCATCTTCATCATGGGCGATCTGATGTGCCAGCGCTGAGGCTTTGTCGCCGCGCCCTTCTGCCAGCGCATCGACAAAATCGAAGATACGCGCTTCGGCGACGTAGGGCGTGAGCAGCGCGACATCATGCTCGGTGATCGGGCGCTCGCCCTGCGTATAGGCCACCAGCTTGAACAATTCGTTATCGGCGCGGCGCAGATCATTGCCGGTCACTGCCGCCAGCGCCTGCGCGGCGCGCGGCTCAATCGAGACGCCGTAGCCTTTCGCCATCTCGACGATGCGCGATGTGGCATCCTTCGGCAAGGTGTAGAGCTTCTCAAAACCGGATTTCAGCTCGCGCGTCAGTTTGACGATCCGGTGATTGTCTGAAAGCGCCGTCCGCTCGATGAAGACGAGGCGCGTCCATTCCGGCAGCGCGGGCAGAAGTTCCGCCCACTGCTCGATGATCTTCCTGCCCGCTTCACCAGCGCCCTTGCGCGATGCGTGCGAAAGCATCCCCTTGACGATCACCAGCCGCCGATCTGCCATGAACGGATATGCCATGACGGCGCTGACAATGCTGCTCATCGACGCCGTCTGCCCGTCAAACTCGGCAGTGTTCAGCTCGGCATTGGGCGTTTCGCGCATTCGCGCCGTCAGCTTGCCAACCTCTTCCTCGATCCTGAGGTCATCATCGCCATGAAACAGGTAAAACGTCGTGACGGTCATGATCCGGCTTCACACACTTTGTGTGCGCACACGATGTACCGTCACCGGTGTCTGATTCCACGGGAAGCGCATCTGTGAGCGCGTGATGCCGAGGATCTCCAGATCGGCCGGGTCGCCGTCAGTCGTCAGGTGTTTTTGCAGGCTGTTGCCCAGCGGCTGCCCAAAAACCAGCACGATCATGATCAGCGACGTGATCAGCGGCAGTCGATTCCAGACTTCGCGCCGGCTGGCTCCTGCCATTCCCAGCGACGAAACCAGTGCCGCCAACAGGCCTGTCGTGACCAGGTTCGTGCCGCAGTTGGGATGCACCGCCAGATTGTGCTCGCCGGAACGCATCCGGCGCAGGGCTTCGTGCGCCGCCCATTCGATCTGCTCGGTCGGCGCTTCGCCGATCAGGATAAAACCGGTCTGATCGCTGCGTCCTGCCATCTGCAAACCGCGAATGCGACCGGAGAGGATGTGAATGGTGGCGTGTTCCAGCCCGTGGTTACGCCGTGTTCGCCGCACCAGCGGCAGTTCCAGCACAGGCTGAACCAGCTCGGCAAAGCGGGCGATCAGAGATGGAGATTGGGTAGTGCTCATCATGCAGGGTTCCTGTTGTGCTTTCACCGAAGCATACCGCGCTCGTCGCCGCGCTGCCAACGATTGCACTACGCTCAGGCATCCGGTGGCTGTCGCTCAAGTGCGCGTATAACAAATCATGCTACAATGCGATCAAGACTTATAGAAGCCCGCTTCGTGACCACGCGGCGCATCTGGAGTTGTCTAAACGGTCAGCCATTCAGGAGAAGAACGCATGTTGAAACGCAAATTCATTCTGTTCGCGGTGCTCGCCCTGCTGCTGGCGGCGCTGCCGATGGCAGCCAGCGCGCAGGAAGCGACGGAAGCTCCCGAATCGCCCGCTGCGGAACCTGTGGCAATCGCAGTAGGAGAGAGCGTAGACGGTGAACTCACCGCAGACGCGCCGGAAGCTTTCTTCACCTTCGAGGGCGAAGCCGGGCAGGCAGTGACGATCACGCTGGTCTCGGAAGATTTCGACACGTTCCTCGTCCTGCTCGATGTGGACGGCAATGAACTGGATACCGACGATGACAGCGCGGGACGCCTCGACTCGCAGATTCGCGGTATCACCCTGCCTGCCAACGGCACGTATACCATCATCGCCACCAGCTACTCGGCCTATCGCGGCACAGGACGGGCAACCGGCGCGTTCACCCTTTCGCTGGATGCTTTTGAAGTGCGCCGCATCGAGTATTCGCAGTCGATCAATGCCGAACTGACCAGCAGCGAACTGTCGCAGTCGTTCGTCTTCACCGGCAGCGCGGGGGATGTCGTCATCATCACGCACGTCTCGGATGCCTTCGACAGCTATCTGTACCTCGATGGCCCGGATGGGCGCGAGCTGACCTACAACGATGACAGCGCCGGCAATCTCGACTCGCTGATCGGCCCGTATGAACTGCCGCAGACCGGCGAATACACCATCCGCGCCACCAGCTACAGCCGCAATTCGACCGGTCCTTACACGCTGACGCTCCAGCGCGCCCAGCTCGTCACGATCGAGTATGGCGAGGAAGTGACCGCTGAACTGGAACCGGGCGGCGTCCTCTACTTCCAGTTTGAGGGTCGCACGGGTGACGTGATCGACATTTACGTCGAAGGTCAGCCGGATACATTCATCCAGCTCAACGATGTCTACAACTACCAGTTGATCTCGGATGAGGACAGCGGGCCAGGCCGCAACCCGGAGATCATGGATTACGTGCTCAACAATACCGGCACGTACACGCTTCTGCTGCGCTCGAATGTGGGTGACAGCGGCGAAGTGACGCTGCGAGTCGTCCGCGGTGAACTGCCGACGCTCAACGACGGTCCACAGACTCTGTCGTTCAACAGTAATGCGACGCAGCGCACGATCAGCTTCCAGCCTGCCGCTGGCGTAAGCTATACGCTCTCGGTCGAACTGCTGTCCGGCGGCGGCTTTGGCGGCACGACATCGCCGAGCATCGATGTGCGCCAGGGCGATATGTCGTCCACCTATGTCAGCGCGTCCAACGTCACGGCGCTGTCCGCCAGCTTCACCTCAAACTCGACCGATGAGATCATCATCAGCGTGAGCGAGTACAGCTACACCAATACCTCACTGCGCGTCAGCATCACTGCCAACGAATAAGACAGCAGACGATCTGAAGCCAGCAAAAAACCCCGTCTC
>SZPD01000353.1 GCA_030263515.1 Anaerolineae bacterium CFX9
CATGAAGACGAATATCCGATCTACGACATGGCGATGGATATCATCAACCGGACGGGCATGAAGTACGGTATCAGGATGTGATCAGAACAGGAATGGTACATGCCGGAAGAACTTCAGTTTGACCCGCTGTATCCCGATGTCCTCGGCGCGATCACAGGCGGATCAAGGATCAACCTTGAATCGCTCCAGATCGCGGTTGGGGTGTTTCCGCGCCAGGCCTATCTCAACCAGCCGATTGAAATCATCGTCATCGTCCAGAGTCTGATCGACCAGCCGATTCAGGCGAAAATCGCCATCCAGCTTCCGATCAAGAGCGCTGACGGACAGCAGATTCAGGTCAGCGCTCCCCAGAAGATGTTCGAGATCATGATGAAACCGGGTGAGGTCGGCGTACTGCGTATGCCGATCATCGCTGAAGCGCCGACGCCGCCGGGCGATAATTACCCGGTTCGTGTCGCTATCCGTCATCGGCCGGTCAAACCGGGTCAGGCGCTGCGCTCTCCAGCGGGCGGCGCGCCGGCTTCGGTGCTGGCGGTCTCGCCATTCAAGCTCCAGGTGCTGCGCGATGTGGAATACATCCTGCATGTGCATACCGAGTCGCCGGAGAACCTCGTCGCGCAGTTTGATATTGCCCCCAAAGTGCTGCCGCCTCATCGCCAGCCGCTCAAGCCAACCTATGAAGTGCTGTGGACTGCCGAGGCAATGCCGGAAGAACGCCAGATGATGGCGGCGCGCATGGACGAAGCCCGCATGATCGCCAGCAATTTCACGCGCGTGCATCTGTTTGAGCCGCTGGCGCGCGCGGTCGATGAGCGCTATGCCGCCAATGGGCTGCCGCTGCACCCTGGCGAGACCAGCGCCATCGCCAAGATGCTGACGTATACGCTGGACGACAGCCTGAGCAACGACCCGGCATACAAGATCGAGGATCTGCGCTGGTTTCAGGCGCTTTGCCAGGCGCTGGCATATGATCCGACGATCAGCCAGTGGGACCCCGGCGAGATCGTGACACGCTTCCTGATGGATGCCGCCTTTTACGATGCCACGCTGACCGGCTTCCGGCTGATCCGCCCGCGCGTGCGCGTCAACCTGGGCGACCGCGCCGAGCGCATCAAATATGCCAACCGCCTGCTGGGCTGGCTTTCCGGGCAGAATGAGCCGGATGTGATCTATATTTATCTGCCGCTGACCCTCGGCGGTCTGTGCGTCAATTCGCTCGTGACCGGGCGGGGAGACGATGCCTGGGGACTGCTGGATGACGTTCGTGAAGCCTATCGCGGGCGGATCCGGCTGGCAAGCGGCAGCGCGGTCGAGGTCTTCGATATGGTGGATAAACTGCTGGAGCGCGCTGAGGACGATCTGCGCCGGGCGCGTATTCTGCCGGAATGAACAGTCGCGGCAGAGCATTAGCTCAGCCAGGGAAAGATCACACACACGATGAATGAACCTCGTTCGGTCAGCGCCGATGCTGAGCAGCTTTATGAGATGCTGTATGCGCTCGTCCTCGATCTGGAGAAGCATCTGGCAGCGCGCCTCAGCGCGCACGGGCTGACGACGCCTCAGTTCTATGTCCTGAAAACGCTGAGCGAGCATCAGGGGCGGATCGGCATCGGCCAGCTCGCGCGGCTGCACGGGCTGACCAGCGCAACCATGACCGGGCTGATCCACCGGCTTTCAGCATTCGATCCGCCGCTGGTCGAGCGTGAGGTCAACGCGGCTGATCGCCGTGCCGTGACGGTCGTGCTGACGGAAGCGGGCAGCGCGCGCTACGGCGATGTTCAGCGCGATCTGCTCGATCAGCTTCGCGTGGTCTTCAATCTGCTGCCGGATGACGAACGCAAACGGCTGCTCGATACGCTGGCGCGCTACATCCCGCTGATCGCAGCAAGCCTGAGGTAGATTTGCTGAGTCATGACTGGGCGAATAATGATCGCCATCCTATAATGTGAGTCATATTGCACGAGAAATGCCGGTGATGCTGCTGACATGACCTCAGATAAGCTGAGCAACCCTCTTCTGGGCAGGATACGGGAACAACGTGCCGAAATCCTTGAGATTGCGGCGCGGCATAAAGCGCTGGATGTACGACTCTTTGGGTCTGTCCTGCGCGGTGAGAATGCACAGGGAAGTGATGTGGATTTTCTGGTTCGCTTCCAGCGTGAACACAGCATCTGGGACGAAATTGGGTTGATGATTGAGCTTGAGGAACTTCTCGGTCAAAAGGTTGATATTGCCGTCGAAGAACGGTTGAAAGAAGCCTATCGCCCCCATATTCTCCGTGAGGCAGAACCAATTTGAAGATCGTCAGGATTTACTTCGAGGACATTCTCGAAAGAATCGACATGATAGACCGCTTTACAGCAGGCGGAAAAGAGAGTTTCCTGAATAGCCAGCTTGAGCAGGAAGCTACCATAAGATGTCTCGAAATTATTGGGGAAATTCTTAAACGCATCGATCCTTCTCTGCTTGATCAGCAGCCGTCCATCCCCTGGAAAAAGATCATGCGCTTCCGCGATTTTGTTATTCATCAGTATTCAGGAATAGAACCTGAAATTGTATGGAACATTGTTGAGGACGACCTCAATCCACTGCGCAAAGCAATACAAGCGCTCATTGCCAGCCTGCCCAAAGAATGACTGGAAAGTGCAAAAGTACGCTGCGCAGGAACACAAAAAAGCTCACTCCACCGGAATCAGGGCGGAATAGGTTCCGTCCGGCAGCACGAAGATCACGTTTATCCCAGCGCCCCCGTCATACTGCCCTATCTGCACACTGAACGTCTCGCCCGGATCGGCAAACGCCATTTCATGCAGATGAAGATCGCCAGCGCGCCACTCAAAACCGGGAACCGCCGCGCCATCAACAATGGCAATACGTTCCCCTGCTGCGTTGAAAAGATGCGCAAACGGCGCAAACAGCGTCAGCGGCGTGCGCTCATCGACCGCGTTGACGCGCCAGCCCGTCCACAGCCGCCATTGATCGCCCTCACGGCGAAGCGCGTAGCCTGCCAGCATCAGCCCATGATCGCCGGGAACTTCCAGCGGGGTCAGATCGGCGGGCAGCGGCGCGCCGGGCGCAAACCGGCTCACCCGAATCTGCCTGCCATCTGCCAGATCGATGACCGCCGCCTAGCGGGATGCAGCAGGCAGAACATCCCTCATCGTGACGTATAATCCGCCGCTGGCAGGCAGCAGCACGACCTGAGGCGCTCGCGCCTCGCGCATGAAGTCGAACGCTGCGCCCGCCAGGCTGACGAGCGTGAACTCATCCACATCGGCATGGATGCGTCCGCCCGGTGGAAGCTGATCGCGCAGCACAGCGCCGAGCGCCAGCCCATCGGAAAGTGGCAGCGCGCTCAGGCCATGTTCACCGGGCAGAGCCGCCGTCTCCTGCGCATAGCGGATGCTGTTCACACCCATCAGCACTGCAAAG
Source organism: Anaerolineae bacterium CFX9 (assembly GCA_030263515.1). Lineage (GTDB taxonomy): Bacteria > Chloroflexota > Anaerolineae > Aggregatilineales > Phototrophicaceae > Flexifilum. The sequence goes on from SZPD01000353.1 coordinate 3,433, forward strand.
GCCGTCCCCAGCGCGAGAAGCAGCGGCTCAGTCTGCCGCCGGAGCGCCCATGCCAGCCCGTAAGCAGCAAGCGCCGCGCCAGCGGGAACCCCCAGAAGCTGGTAAAACGGATGGACGAGATGTCCCACATACGACATGAGCAGGACGGGCAGAAAGAACCATACACCGGCGATGATGAGCGCGTCGCGCTGCCTGTTCACGACAGCGCGGATCAGCCCTGCCACCAGCGCGGCGCTCAGCAGCAGGTGCGCCATCCCGCTCAGAAACTGCCGCGGCGCAGCGTCGCCCGCTGGCGCAAGCGTACCCCGTGCAGCAGCATAGTCGATGCCGCTCACCAGCCGCAGGGCGTGATTGAGCGCCTCCAGGCTAAAGCGCGGCGCATCATCAGCAAAGGACTCGATACGCGCCGTCGTGACAGGTTCCGCCAGCAGCGCCGCCGCATAGGCCATCGACGGGACAAAAACGATCAGCGCGCCGAGCGTAATCGCCTGCATGGGGACACGCCTGCGATAGATCAACGTGAGCAGGGCGACGGGCAGAACAGCGGCATATGCCAGCAGATACGTCTGCGCGCAGGCGATCAGGGCCACGCAGGCGGCGATGAAGCGCGCGCCCGGCTTACGGCTTGTGCCCTGCCAGACCGGGATCAGCAGAGAGGCGATCAGTGGGATGAAGAAAGGCAGCAGCCCCTGCACCCATGTCGCGCGGCTGTACTCGATCAGCCACGGGTTGACTGCCAGCAGAAAAGCGGCGATCAGCGCGGGCGTGCCGCCGAAAAGCGACCACACCGCCCGCCACGCAAACAGGATGCCGCAGGTATTCAGCACGATGGCGAAGGCATAGACCGCCGCCGCTGAACGGGTGACGGCGACAACTGGCAGAAACAGGTAGCCGGTCAGCGCGGGATTGGCGAACAGGACGCTTGTCCCCTGCCCCAGCACAGGCAGATAGCCCCGGTCGAGCGTCATCAGCGCCTGCCAGATCGGATAGGCACGATCGACATTGTGTTCGATGCTCAGCAGC
>SZPD01000354.1 GCA_030263515.1 Anaerolineae bacterium CFX9
GTGATCAAGGAACAGGGAATCCGCCTGCCGCTGCACCTGGAAGTGATCAATTTCACCGATGACGAAGGCAACTGGTCATCCCTGTTTGGCGTTCGCGCGCTGACAGGCTCGCTGCGCCCGGACGATCTCAACGATGCGCGCACGGATAACGCGCCGTTCCGTGCTGCCCTCAACCGCGCCGGCATCGACCCGCGTGAGGTGTTCCGCGCGCGGCGTGAACCACGTTCACTCGCCGGTTATCTGGAACTGCATATCGAGCACGGAACCCGCCTCCAGAACGCTGGCAAACCCGTTGGGGTGGTCACCGGAATCGTCTCGCGCGCCACGCATCAGATCGTCTTTTATGGGCAGGCGGGGCATTCCGGCACTTCCGACATGTACCGGCGCAGGGATGCTCTGCGCGGCGCGGCGCTGTTCATCGTCCGCACTCATGACCTGATCCGTGAACGTTACGGAGATGGCATCTTCAACTGCGGCGATATCGAGGTCAAGCCCGGCGCGTTCAATATCATCCCCAGTGAAGCCCGCCTGACCGTCGAGTGCCGTCATGTCAGCGAGGCGATCATGGCCGAGATGGAAACCGCCATGCTCAGCATCGCCCGTGAGTGTGCCGCCTCGTATGCGCTTACCGTCGAGACCCGCAAGACAGCCAACATGCCCGCCGCCCAGATGTCGGCGGGTTTTGTTTCCCTGATCGAGCAGAGCTGCGCCGTGATCGGCGTCGAGCCGCTGCACATGATCAGCTATGCGGGTCACGCGGCTCAGTTCCTCGGCAACTTCATCCCCAGCGGCATGATCTTCATCCCGTCGAAGGATGGTATCGGTCACCAGCCGGACGAATATACCGAGTGGGACGATGTGGTGTGTGGAGCCAACGTGCTGCTGCACACCATCCTGGCGACCGCAGAACAGCCCGACATGCTCAACGCAGCGCTTAAACCATGATCCTCGAAGCCGCCCTCATCCAGGTGAAGCCGGGAATGCGCGAAATCTATGAGGCAACCTTTCGCGAGGCATCGCCCATCATCGCCTCGGCAGCAGGCTATATCCGCCATGAACTGCATCGCTGCGTCGAGACGGATGGACGCTACCTGCTGCTCGTCTGGTGGGAGACGATCGAGGATCACACGGTCGGTTTTCGCGGCTCGCCGGCGTATCAGGAATGGAAGCGCCTGCTTCACCCGTTGTATGAGCCGGGCGCGCTCGTCGAGCACTACACGCCGGTTCTGCTGTAGTTCGTCAGGTCGCGGGCGTCTCGGTTTCCGGCGGCGCGCTGTAGAAGCGCATCACACGGAACGTCTCTCCATACGGAACCCCGATCTCTCGGCCGCCCGCCGCATCCCATTCCCGGATCATGTCGCCGACGCGCTCATCCACCTGGGATTTATGCTCCAGCAGCGCCCGCACCTTGCGCTCATGCCCTGAAGTCGTATCGACCCCTATATTCGGCTTGTCGCTCATCATGATGTACAGCTCATTGACGTGGTGCGGCTCAAGCCCTTCCTCCAGCAGTTCCGGGAAGATCGGGCGCGTCTCGGCACTCGGAAAGACGGCGTAGAGCGCGGCTTCCCCGGAAGCGCGGTGATCCGGGTGATTGATATAATCGAACGACGTGAATTCACTGTCGCCAGAGCTGAAAAACACGCCCGTCGGATCCATGATCAGGACGCGATCCGGGCGGAACTGCCGGATGATGCGCGTCAAGTCGCGGCGCAGCTCCAGCGTCGGCTGAAGCATGCCATCCTTGTAGCCGAGAAAAATGACGTTCCGCACCCCAAGTACCTGAGCAGCAGCGCGCTGTTCTGCCTGGCGCTGTGCGACGAGCGCCTTCAGATCGACATCCTTCTGATTACTTCCGGCCGATCCGTCTGTCACGATGACATACCAGACTTCCGCACCAGCGTCGCTCCAGACGGCGGCGCTGCCCCCCACCCCAAATTCGGCGTCATCGGGATGAGCGACGATGATCAGAATGCGGAAGGGAGTCTTGATAGGGTCTTCCAGACGCATGGTAGAGCTACTCTCCTGGTTCGACGATATGATATACCTGCTTTACATAGACGCGCTGACCATCGCGAATATCCTGATGGACATGGGTTCCGGGCCCTACCTGAGCGCCAGCGCCGATCTTCACGCCGGGCATGGTCATGACATCGACCGACAGGAAAGCGCCCTGCCCGATGATAGCGCCGAGCTTGTCTCGCTCTGTGCGAACTCGCTCCCCCTTGATCGTGCTGGACACTACCCCCTTGTCGATGCGCAGGTTCGCCGTCGTGCAGCCGGCAGAAAAATTGACGTTGGGCATGAAGACCGAGTCGAGAACACGGCAGGCATGCATACCGACATGATCGGCAACGTAGCTGCGCGCGATCTCCGTCGTGAAGCCGACCTCACAGCGATCGAGCACCATCGAGCCGCGCACGAGCGCATTGTTGCCCACGATCGTCCCTGCACCGATATAAGCCGGGCCGACCACCGCCGCGCCGGGGAAGATCTTCACACCTTCCTCGATGACCACATTGCCGGTGATGCGCGCGGTATCCGCAATGAAAACACCCGGAGCGATCGTCTGTCCCTGTATGTGGCTGAGATAGTGATCCATGACATCCAGCACATGCCAGGGATACTTGAGCGCCTTCCAGACGCCGTGGTAAGGGACCACGCGGAAGACGTGGGATCCCATCAGCGCGGACATCGCCCGCTCATAGTGATCATCCGGCGTCTCGGATCGGGCATACTCGGCATGGATCGCCTCAAACAGCCGCCCCGCCTCGGCGTGAATATGCGCCACGATGTTGACCAGATCGCTCGGACGACGATCCGCGCCCGGCTTTTCGATAAGTCCCGTGATGCGGTCGTTGGCATCGACCACGAGATACCCACCCGGAAAGTAATCCTCCCTCCGCGCACCGGCGATATACGTGATGCTGGGGTTATTGCGCCATGTATGGAGCATATCGCGGTGCAGGTCATCATCCACGATGTCGTGCACCTGGGTGACGTAGAGCGAGCGGCTGGCAGGCACAAACGGCTGCGTGCGCAGCAGCGCATCTCCCATGCCGCGTGCTTCGTCCTGAACGACCACCCGGATGTTCAGGCCGCTGATGCCGGAGACCACATCCGTGATCGTCGCCTGGTTTTCCGGGTTGGCGACGATGATCACGTCCGTAAAACCGAGCTTCTGCATCCGGCGCAGTTGGCTGACCAGCAACGGATCCGGCCCAAACCGCAGGAGCGATTTTTCTCGTACCGGCCACATCCGCGATGAAACGCCGCCCGCCAGAACCACCAGAAAAGGCACTTCCGCCATAGTTGTATTCCTCCCGAAAAATCGACCTCAGTGTAACGCCCATCGGCGGCGTCCGCGAGTCAAGGCATGCTTGGTCATGATTGGTCATACATGGACATACAGAGGGGTGTGCCGGTACAATACGCTGGTCATCAATCACCTGACCATCCATTCAAGAGTCTGAGGCAGGACATCATGGGTTTGAATCTTACGAATCTTCCGGTCAATTCCAGTGGTTCGAACGGAAACGGAACCGAAAAAGGCACGGTGGGCGTCAAGCGCGGACTGGCGCAGATGCTCAAAGGCGGCGTGATCATGGACGTGGTGACGCCAGAACAGGCGAAGATCGCTGAAGATGCGGGCGCGGTCGCCGTCATGGCGCTGGAACGTATCCCGGCGGACATCCGCGCGCATGGCGGCGTCTCTCGCATGAGCGACCCCGACATGATCGAAGGGATCATGAACGCAGTCTCCATCCCCGTCATGGCGAAGGTGCGCATCGGTCATTTTGTCGAGGCGCAGATCCTGGAAGCGCTGGGCATCGACTACATCGATGAGAGTGAAGTGCTCACGCCGGCGGATGAGGAGAATCATATCAACAAGCATCTTTTCAACGTGCCGTTTGTCTGCGGCTGCCGGAACCTGGGAGAAGCGCTCCGCCGTGTGAACGAAGGGGCCGCCATGATCCGCACCAAAGGTGAGGCGGGAACGGGTGACGTGGTTGAAGCGGTGCGTCATGCCCGCCAGGTGATGCGCGATATCCGCTCGCTGACATCGATGGACGAAAATGAGATGTTCACGTTCGCCAAGAATATCGGCGCGCCCTACGATCTCGTGCTGGAGACCGCACGGCTCGGTCGTATGCCGGTCGTTCAGTTTGCGGCGGGCGGCGTTGCCACCCCGGCAGATGCGGCCCTGATGATGCAGCTCGGCATGGACGGTGTGTTCGTGGGCAGCGGCATCTTCAAGAGCGGCGATCCGGCGAAGCGCGCCAAAGCGATCGTCGAAGCAGTCACTCACTACGCCGATCCGGACATTCTGCTGCGCGTCAGCCGCAACCTGGGCGAAGCGATGGTCGGGCTGAACGTCGAGAAAATGCCGGAGTCGGAACGGATCGCGCAGCGCGGCTGGTAAATTACAGCGGCTCAG
>SZPD01000355.1 GCA_030263515.1 Anaerolineae bacterium CFX9
GCATCGAGACCTGCCTCACGCAGCTCACGTTCACCGGCATGCCATGCTGAGGCAGCGCTGCCAAAGGCGCGCAGCAGCAGGTGAAATCTGCGCGTGCCGATCAGCGGGACGAGGCTGAAAGCCAGCCAGTAGGCACTTTCAGGCATCAGGTGGAAGGGAGCAGACCTTCGGGGAGGCGGACGATCACCGTTCCCTGTTCAATGTCTGTCCGCAGAATTGTCGAGTCCAGCACCGGGATGAGAATTTCGCCGTAACGATCCCCTTCAACCACGTAAACATCGTTTGCGCCGGTCTCAATGACTTCTACCAGCGTGCCCAGCACTTCGCCCTCATCGGTCTTCACTTCCAGACCGATCAGCTCGTAGAGGTAGAATTCACCTTCTTCGAGGGGGACTGCATCGTCAATGGCGACCATGACGTAAAGCTGGCGCATGCGTTCTGCCAGGTTGCGATCACGGATTTCACGGAGTTGAAGCAGACCGAACCCCTGATGCAGGCGCAGATGTTCGACATGATAGGGCACAGCGGCGCGATCGTCGACATCTTCGCCGAGATACACCACTTCCAGCTCATTGATACGCTCAGGATAATCTGTCAGCAGGCGGATACGCAGTTCGCCGCGAATGCCGTGCGGGCGCAGCACTTCGCCCAGCAGCAGATACGCTGGTCGTTCTGCATCACGGGACATCAGGCAGCAGCCTAGAGAATCTTGAGGATGACACGCTTGGCACGGGGATCATATTCGTGCACGCGAAGCAGCGTCCGCAGGGCATTGGCAACCCGTCCGCCCTTGCCGATGATACGCCCGGTGTCCGTCTGCGCGACATGCAGTTCAATGATGATCGAGTTGCCGGTTTCCTTGCGACGAACGCGCACCTGCGTGGGATCGTCCACGAGGGATTTGGCGACGTACTCCACCAGTTCTTCCATGATCAGACCTCTGAAAGCTGATCGGCAGCCACAACCCGGTTGGAGACTGTGGCTGCCCGATCGTGTGTTGATCGATAAAAGGGCTGCTTATTTCTCTTTCGGCGTGAACGTGCCCTTGCCAGCTTCCGGCGACGGGTAGCGGGTCTTCGGGCTGACGGGGGCGGCAGAGGCTTTTTCAGCTTCCGCTTCCGCCACCAGCGTTTCAAGCGATTCGCCCTTCTTCAGGCGCTCGTAACGCGCCAGTGTGCCGGTGCGGTTCAGAATGGACTTTACCGCATCCGTCGGCTGTGCCCCCACATTCAGCCAGTGGAGGGCGCGGGCTTCATCAATGAGGTCGGTGGAAGGCTGTGTGCGCGGGTTGTAGTGACCGATGATCTCGATGAAGCTGCCATTACGCGGGCTGCGCTGATCGGTGATCACCACGCGATACGACGGCTGTCCCTTGAGACCCATACGGCGAAGACGAATACGAACCATGTGCTTTTATGCTCCTGTAGATAATTGCGCTCTCATGCATCGTGTAAGCGATGGAGAGCCACTGGCACGAATATCGAAACGTGTCTCAGTTGCGGTAGGGCAGTGGGCGAGCGACCCACAGCTCTAGCGCGACCAGCCTCCGCGCGGCGGCGTCATGCCCGGCAAACTGGGCATGCGTCCCTTGCGAACCTGGCTCATCAGTTTCTGCATATCGCTGAACTGCTTGAGGACTTCGTTCACGTCCCTGACCTCAACGCCGCTGCCGCGCGCAATGCGTCGTTTTCTGCTGGCGTCCAGGATCTTTGGATTGCTGCGTTCACTGGTCGTCATCGAGTTGATGATGGCTTCCACGCGCTTCAGCCGCTTCTCGACATCTTCCTGATCAATCTGGTCACGGATGCGGTTCATCCCCGGAATCATGCCGAGGATACTGGTGATCGAACCCATGCGTTTGATCTTCTGAAGCTGTTCGAGAAAGTCTTGCAGGGTGAACTGATTCTGCATCAGTTTCTTCTGCAATTTGAGCGCTTCTTCCTCGTCGAACTGCTGCTCGGCTTTCTCGATGAGCGAAAGTACGTCGCCCATACCCAGAATACGCTGAGCCAGCCGATCGGGATGGAAGACCTCAAAACCGTCGATCTTCTCGCCCGTGCCGAGGAACTTGATCGGAACGCCGGTCACCGCGCGCATGGACAGGGCAGCGCCGCCGCGGGCGTCACCATCCACTTTGGTCAGGATCAAACCCGTGATCCCCAGGCGCTTGTTGAAGCCATCAGCGATGTTGACCGCTTCCTGCCCGGTCATTGAGTCTGCCACCAGCAGGATTTCTGCCGGTGCGGCGCGGCGCTTGATCTCTTCAAGTTCGCGCATCAGCGAGTCATCGATTTGCAGGCGTCCTGCGGTGTCGAGGATGACGACTGCCGCATTGGATTCCCTGGCGACCTTGAGACCGCGCGAGATGATGTCTGGCGGGGCGGCGCGCGTTCCTTCGTCGTAATGCGGCACGTTGATCTGCTTTGCCAGTGTGATCAACTGATCCACGGCTGCCGGTCGATACGTATCCGCTGCGATCAGGAACGGCTGGCGACCTTCCTTGCGCAGATGCACTGCCAGCTTGGCAGCGGTCGTCGTCTTTCCCGACCCTTGCAAGCCGACCAGCATGATCACATGAGGTTTTGCGCTGCCAGAAAAGTTCAGCCGCCCCGGTGCGCCCAGCGTCTCAAGCAGTTCTTCATGGACGATCTTGACGACCATCTGCCCCGGCTTGAGACTCTTGGCGACTTCAGCGCCGACAGCGCGCTCCTTGACACGACGCACGAAGTCCTTGACGACGGGCAGAGCAACGTCCGCTTCGAGGAGCGCCATGCGCACTTCGCGCATCGCCGTCTCCACGTCACGCTCGTTCAGCTTCCCGACGCGGCCGAGACCGTCAAAGACACCCTGCAATCGGTTTGTCAACTGCTCAAACATGCGACCATCCTACCGAAAACGCAGCCAAGCATTGTAGTGGAGCGGCAGGGAAGCGTCAAGGATAAGTGAAGCGGATAAAGAGGTCAGGTCAGCTCCGCAAGCGCGCGATACTTGCGGTTATAGTAGAGAAGCGGCATCTCAGTCGCTCCCTGCCCGGTGGCAAGCACTTCACCGATCACGATCCAATGGGTGCTGCCGTCATGAATCTGGTGAACCTTGCAATCGAGCCATGCCACGGCATCAGCGAGAAGCGGGACGCCGGTTTCTGCGTGCAGCACGTTCAGCCCGGTGAAGCGATCACCGCCAGCAGGTGGCTCGATCCGCCCGGCGAAGCGATCCGAAAGCTGCGCGTGCTGCTCTCCCAGAAACGACACGCCGAAGCAGCCGGTTTCAGTGACCAGGTGGGCGGTATTGGCTTCCTTGCTCAGGCAGACGAGGATCAGAGGCGGCTCCAGTGACAGGGAATTGAAGGCGCTGACGGTCATGCCGGAACGACCGTGCTCGTTGGCGGAGGTGACGACCGAGACTCCGCTTGCCCACAGACGCATGGTATCGCGCATTTGCTGAGCTGTGACCATCTGATTTATCCCTCCGAGAGCAGATAGCGAGTGATGCGCGGCGCAAGATCCGCCAGTGTTTCCAATCCTTCGGCAAATGCCTGCCGCTCATCGCCGATGATCAGCGTAGGAACATCGCTTTCGGTGTGTTTCCCGTGCGACATATCCTCCATATTGCCGTGATCGCTGGTCACGATCAGCAGCCCTTCGTCGTCCTGCCATGCATCGAGAGCGCCAGCCATCACGCCATCGAACAGCTCCAGAACGCGCGCGGCTTCCTCCACCGTTCCGCGGTGACCGATGGTGTCGGTCAGCCAGTGCGAGAAGAACGCGAAGTGATAACGCCTTGAGATTTCGACCATCAGCCGACCGGCTTCAAAGGGAGTATATATCGGGGAGTCAGTGTAGCCAAGCTGTGATCGCCATGCCTCACCTGTCCAGTCTACGGTCATGGCATTCCCGGAATAAACATCAGCTTCGCCGAACAGAGGGAGACCTGCCTCGTGCAGCGCCTGCTGGTAGCTGGATCGAAGTCGCTTGCCGCTGTTGATCGCTTCATGAAAGCGCGGCGGATATGCCTCCAGCAGCGCTGCTGTTTTGCCTGCTGCCTGCATCCGTTTGAAAAGATTGTCCTCAGCCAGAAAAGCGCGGATAGCCGCGTTTGGTCGCGGTCCGTAATGCTCGCCAATAAGCTGCGGGATATTGCGCCCCGTCAGGATAGCCGCCTGACCGCTGGCGCTTTGCGGACGCCCGGTGATGCCCATACGCGGGTCAGTCGGGACGAATTCTGCTCGTGGCGAAGACTGGCGGCCAATGCCCTGCACCCAGCGCTGCTGGTTAGTCAGCGTCGTGAGGGTGGGCAAATCTGCGGCGGCAAAAGGATTGACGGCAGGATCATCAGTGCCGAGACCGATGCCATCAAGGAAGATCAATAGGACATGCCGCTCGTGAGCCATCAGTTCCCTGTTTTTTCTCAGTTTGCGTCAGGATGCTGCCAAAAG
>SZPD01000356.1 GCA_030263515.1 Anaerolineae bacterium CFX9
CTCAGGCGAGTTGACAACTTCCAGCGTCAGATCCCAGTCTGCGGTATCAGCCACCACCTGTTCGCCAATGCCGATCACCTCATGGGTGATCCACTCGCCGCCCACTCGAACAGCCACCGTGGGAAGCCACTGCGCCAGATTCAACTGCCGGTCTGTGTAGCCAAAATAACCTGTGTAGCCGTTCACCCCTGCGCCAACCGGCGGGATGTTGAGCGAAAACGCCAGATCAAGCGCCGCCGTACAGCCCGGAAGCAGGGGCTGGCTGAACTCGATCGTCAACCGCCGCCCCGTCAGTTCGTAACTTACTGGCTGCCCATCGTTCAGCCTGATCGACTCCATCGTTACCACCTGTGGGAAACGATTAGGCTCGAAATTGAAAACAATCGTTTCAAACGGCTGGTTCGTTCGATTCTGGAAGCGGGTTTGTTGCGCAACCTGAACTGTTCGATTCGCGTAATCAAGTTCAGCTTCCACAGTGTGCTGTGCAGCGCCGCCTGTCGTGACAGTAGTTGGACAGGCGGATGGTGTGAGGCTTGGTGCAGCAGAAGGCGCGGGAGATGCCGACACGTTCTGGGCGATCGGCTGGACGATTCGGTCAAGCGTCGGAACCAGCGTGCCCGGAGAGACAACTACGCGAAGTGTCGTCGCTGTTGGCGGCGGGGTCTCGGTTGCGCTGACCGAGCGGCAAGCGCAAAGCACGAGGATGATCACATTCAGGGTGAGCCGGAGCGCCTTCATGAGAAAGATCATACCTTCTGTAGCGAATTTCACAAAGTGCGGCTTGAGCAGCGACTCCGGCGTATCCTGAATCGCTTGTGCGTGTTATCATTAATCGTACACTCATCTGGTCTGGAGGTTCCTCAGTTGTCGAAATCATCCCTGCGTGAACAGCTCATCGGTCTCATTCAGCTCACCCGCTGGAAAGAATATGTTCCTTTTGTCATTCCCCTGACTGTCCTGGGCGCTCTGCTGGCAGCGCGCCCCAACAACGAACTGCTGGACCTGCGCCTGATCGCCGTCACGCTTGCCAACATCCTTGCTGTCGCCTATGCCTTTATGATCAACGATATTGAAGATGCGCCAGATGACGCGCGCGATCCGGATCGCGCCGCCAAAAACCCGATTACTAGTGGGCGGATTGGTCTGCGCGTTGGCTATGCAGCATGCCGGATCGTCGCCATCGTCACGCTGGTACTGTATGCCATCGGCGGCGCATGGGTCTTTCTGATCGGCGGGGCGACGCTCCTGCTTTCGCACCTGTATTCCTGGCGGCCAGTGCGCCTCAAGGCATGGCCCGTGACCGACATCGTATCGCACTCGCTGATGCTGAGCGGGCTGCTGCTGCTGGCGGGCTATTTCATTTATCATCACAGCCCCGGCGTCGTCTGGTTCGTAGCCGCCTGCGCAACCCTGTTCAGCGTCTATGGGCAGCTCTACAACCAGCTTCGCGATCTTGACATGGATCGCGCGGCAGGTCTCTATAACACCGCTATCATGATCGGCGAAACGCGCACCCGCTACGTGATGTATGCGTCAATCGCGCTCGCCCTGATCTGCCTGCTGGCCGCCGTGACGCAGGGTCTCTTCCCACTGTGGCTGGGTATCGTCGGCGTGATCGCGATCCCGCTCAGCATGTTCTTCCGCCCCAAGACCGATATGCGCGGCACCAAGCTGGTGGATGCCAGCGGCGCGATGCAGGCGCAGGGGCTGATGGTAGCCAACGTCGTCGTTTTCGCCTGGCTGGGAGAAGTTATCGTCCGGCAGATGTTTCTGATCTAAGCCGGCGGAATGCCTTCCTATGGGTCTGAACGACATACACAATATCCTCTTTAACGCGCATATCATGTTTTCGATCGCGCTGGGTTTCTGGGCGGCTGTCATGGCTGCCCGGAACCAGCCGATCTCCGGGAACTTCTGGGGAGCGGTAGCGACGATCACGATCCTGGCGGCGATGATCACCCTCGTCGGTCTCTTCATGACGCTGCAAGGGCTGAGACCGGGGCGCATCGTCACCTACTATCTGTACATGGCGTGGCTGGTTGTGATCATGCCCGGCTTGTTCACGCTGCTGCGCGGGCGTGATGATCGCAGCGCCGCCATCGCTTTCGCCATCCTCAGCTTCTTCAACGCGGCGACTTCCTTCAGCATGCTCCAGCGCATGCTGGTGGGTCCGTGGCTGCTTCCGGATGCATAAGGTCAGGAGTTTCGTCACGTGCTGTGGGCTGCTGATCATGGCGCTGATCAGCGGCTGTGATGCCCCGCCCACGCCTTTGCCCCCCGATGTCTTCCTGGTCACCGATGTGACTGCCACACCCGATGCGATCGCGCCTGCCGCCCGCTATGGACTCACCGCAAATTTTGCTGCCCTGTATCCCAACTGGCAGGCATCCTATCCGGCTGAGCAGGTAGAAATTCTTCCAGACGACGCAGGCGATGCCGCCCCGGTTGATCTCGTGCTTGGGCTGGGGCGCATGGCAGATGCCGAAGTCATCGGACAGCTCACGCTGGGTTATGTGGTTGACCGGCGCGTCCAGCCGCTTGATAATGCTACTCTGTATGCTGCTGTCATCAGCACGTTTTCTGCGGAAGCGCTCTCGCCTGAGGAATGGAATGCCGAAGCGATTGCCCCGGCTGGCGTTCAGCCTGCGCAGACACGCGAACAGCTTGCCAATGCAGGCTATCCAGACGGAATCTCGCTCACCGCCGCCGTGCCGGAAAAAGTGGACGCTCAACACCTGATCGACACTTTTTCCCTGTCCAACATTCGCCTTCTGCCCACGGCTTACGCGCCGGGGATGCAGAACGCCATCCTTGAGCGCGGTGGGTATCATCTGGTGATCGCTGCCTGGACAGACGCGACGGCAGCCGAATTGCAGACGCTCGCAAATGCCGAGAGTCTGCACCCGATTCTGCGTGTGCCCGTGATGATGCGAACCCGTGTGCCCGTATCGCTGAATTCATACGGACTCCCCATTTTGAACGGCTGATTTCCCCGCAGCGGCGCACGTGGGTATAATGACTCTCATGACCGAACCCATCGTGACTTCCATTCCAGAGACCGCCGTCGCAAACCTGATGTCCTATGGGCTGCAAACGGTAGAGGCTGGCGCACGACTGCGCGATATTGCCGGCTGGATGCGCCGGGTGGGGCACGAAGGCTTTCCCGTGATGGAGGGGGGACGCATCGTCGGGCTGCTCACCCGCCGGGATGCCGACCGCGCCGCCGAACATGGGCTGCTCGACCTGCGCGCGCGCGATATCATGATCCCCGGCGGCGTAACCGTTACGTCCAGCGATACGATCTCGACGCTGATACAGCGCATGGTAGAGACAGGCTGGTGGCAGATTCCGGTGGTTGAAGGGACGGAAGAACGCCCGATCGGGATTGTGACACGCACCGACGTGCTTAAGTTCTGGGCAAGCCGTGGATCACCACCGGCACAGGATCGTTTCCCCGACGCACAAATCACGCAGATACTCGGAACGTCAGCGGGCCGGATGATCGGGCTGATCGCCGATCTCGCGGCGGAGATGAATCTTCGCGTTTACATGGTCGGCGGCGTGGTGCGCGACCTGCTGCTGCATCGCCCGAACGACGACATCGACTTTGTGGTGGAAGGTCCTGAGCTGGGGATCGCCGCGCGCAGGCTGGCCTCTGCCCTCGCCGGGCGTTATGGCGGCACGGCGCATCATCATGCGCCGTTTGGAACCTCAAAATGGCTCATCGACTCCTCAAGCCCGCAGATGCAGTCTGCCGGGCTGGATCCGTCTGCTCTGCCCGATCACATCGATCTGGTGAGCGCACGACATGAGTATTATGAGCAGCCCACCGCCCTGCCCTCCGTTTATTCCAGTTCGATCAAGCTTGACTTGCAGCGGCGGGATTTCACCATCAATACACTCGCCATCCAGATCAGCCCACCCGCTGAGCGTGGACGGCTGCTCGATGAGTTTGGCGGACGCGCCGATCTCGATCGAAAGCTGATTCGCGTGCTGCACAGTATGAGCTTCGTCGATGACCCAACCCGGATTCTGCGCGCGGTGCGCTATGCGGTGCGGCTGGGGTTCACCATCGAGCCGCGCACATCGGAGCTGATCGATGTTGCGGTGCAGGAAAAAATGCTGGCACAGATAACCGGGGAACGCCTGCGCAACGAACTCACGCTGATGCTCGAAGAAGAGAACCCGGCAGAGGGGCTGCTCGAACTTCAGCGGCGCGGAGCATTGAAGGGCATCCATCCTGCATTTGTCATCCGGGGCGATATCGCAGCGCTGGTGACGATCGCGCGCCGAGCGGATTTCAGCGCCGTAACCGGAAGCGCCGCGCCCCCCACCACCGACATCCTCTGGCATATCATCGGCGGGATCATTGATCA
>SZPD01000357.1 GCA_030263515.1 Anaerolineae bacterium CFX9
GGCACACTGAAGTCACAGTGCAGCCGGGAAGGGTTCGGAACGCGGGTTATCGCTGACGATGTGCCCGCGTTCCGCCGTGAGTCCCTGCGCTAAGCCCTTCCTGCTGCCCACGCCATGCCGCGGCTGATGAGCTGCTGAGCCGTGACGTGCGAAATTGAATCGATGGAGTGCCCCAGTGAGCAGTAAAAAACGCGTCCTTTGCCATAGTGCTTCGTCCATGCGACGGGCATACGTGTACCCTCTACCTGCATCGTCGCCAGCACCTTGTTAGCCGGATCTACCAGAAGGTAGTACTGTTCGGTAGTCACCTGGAAATCGGACAGTCCTTGTGTAATTGCGTCATATTCATCCACAATTTCCACGGTGTAGGTGCGCACTGCAAACTCAAAGTGTGTCACCCACTGACCACCCAACATGTAATGAAATTCCGCTTCATGGCGGAACGAGTCGATCACGCCGTGCAGCGCTGCAATCCCGACTCCGCGTCTGACCGCGCCGAGCAGCGCATTCAGCAGGTTGGGTTCAAGATGCTCCATCGTCCAGACTGGAACAACCAGATTAAAGTCTTCATGGTTGAGCCGTTCCAGATCGCTCAGTGAACCTGTCACCGTCGGCTGAATGCCGGACTGCCGCAGCAGATCTGCCAGAAACATCGCCACACCCTGCGGATTGTGACCTTCCCAGCCTCCATAGACGATCAGTGCATTGGTCATCCGTTTTTCACTTTGCTGCTACACATTGTTATTAAACACAGTGTTTTTGGTCGTTGTATAGTCGAAAACCGCCTCGACGGACAAGTCTTTCCCGAAACCGGAGTGTTTGATGCCGCCGTGAGCACCTTCAGACGAGCCTTTCATATGGTCGTTTACCCAGACAAGCCCAAATTCCAGCTTCTTTGAAACCCGCAGCGCGCGCCCCACGTTCCGCGTCCACACTGAGGCAGCCAAACCATAGACCACATCATTGGCGAGACGAAGCGCTTCCTCTTCAGTCTCAAACGTATTGATAGTGAGCACCGGACCGAACACCTCACTCTGGATGATCTCGGAACGCTGATCGGCTCCCGCGATCACGGCTGGCTCGATGAAATAGCCATGCTGAAATTCTGCGGGCACACCTCCGCCGGTCAGCACCCGTGCTCCATCCTGTTTCGCGCGTTCGATGAAGCCCTGTACCCGTGTGCGATGTTCACCGGAAATCAATGGGCCCATCTGGGTATCCACCTCATAAGGCAGTCCCACCTTGATGGCGCGCATCGCCTCAACAATGGCTTCTGTCAGCGCCTTTTCCACACTGCGCTCCACATAGACCCGTGTGGCAGACACGCACACCTGCCCGCTGTTGACCGTGCTGTTGAACACAGCCTTGGCAGCGACAGCTTCAATATCCACATCATCGAATACGACGAACGGTGCTTTGCCTCCCAATTCAAGATGCAGACGCTTGAGCGTATCACTCGCCGTGCGCATGATCTTTTTGCCCGTGTTTACGGAACCGGTCAGGCTGATCATCCGGACATCAGGATGCTCAACCAGCGCCTGCCCGGTATCATTTCCCCCTGTAATGAAATTGACCACGCCGGGTGGAAATCCTGCTTCTGCGGTGAGTTCTGCCAGCATCAGAGTAGTCAGCGGTGTTGATGGAGCGGGCTTCAGCACCACGGTGCATCCAGCAGCAAGTGCCGGACCGATCTTCCAGATCGCCATCTGGATCGGGAAGTTCCACGGGGCAATCTGCCCGACTACACCCACAGGCTCACGAGTAAACACAGTCGTGTAACCAGGAGCATATTCCCCTGCCATATAGCCGTGAATATCGCGCGCTGCGCCGCTGAAATAGCGCAGGTTATCTACGGCAAAACTGACATCGCCACGGCTGACCGAGTGATAGGGTTTGCCAGTATTCTCGGACTCTGTCCTTGCGATATCGTCCAGATGAGCTTCCAGCAGATCGGCAAGCTTCCACAGCAGCTTGGAGCGTTCGCCCGCAGTCATACCTGCCCACGGACCGGAATAGAAGGCTGTTTTTGCCGCCTGCACAGCGCGATTGACATCTTCCACGGTGGCGTCAACGACATGAGCGATCACTTCTCCCGTCACAGGATTCACAATCGGCATCAGGCGATCGCCGAGGCTGTCCGTCCACTGACCATTGATCCACAATTTACCGGTTTGCATGTAATCCTCTTGAATATAGTAGAAGAGACACTAGGTTTTCCGCGGGGGACCCTGCCGAATACGTTCATTCATACGCTCGACAACTTCCGTTGTCATCAGCTCTTCCCAACCGAGACCAAAGCGCCACGGATCGATGTGTTCCACCCACCATGTGACACCGACATCTGCATACTGCGCCACGAAATCGGCAGCCTTGTCAGGCTGATCGCCCGGCGAGGTTCCTCCCTGTATCCAGTCAAACGGCGCGTCACTGGTTCGCTGTTCCTTCACATACGCCTGGATATCGCGCCATTCATCCACGGATACCATGCCGCGCCATTTGAGTGGAAAGAAGCCATCCCAGCGGGCAGCACGACGCATAGGCGCATGCTTGTTCCAGCTCCCCCCCACCCAGATCGGAATGCGGGGCTGCTGAACTGCTACCGGCAGAAATACCGTCTCTTTGACCGTGTAATGCTCCCCGGAATGACTGAAAGGCTGCCCGCTCCAAAGCCCATTCAGGATTGCCAGCCCTTCGTCAAGCCGCGCTGCGCGTATCCGGGCATCTTCAGGTTCATTGAATGTGCCGAAATCCCGTTCAGGCGGATCGCCAAGCCCTGCGCCAAAGATCAGCCGCCCGTCAGACAGAATGTCCAGCGAGACTGTCTCGCGAGCCACTTTCCACGGATGACGCCGAGCGAGGGACGTGATCATCGCGCCGATACGGATCCGGGTGGTTTTGCAGGCAATTGCTGCCAGACCGATCCATGGATCCGCCATCGGGTGGCTGGGATTATCGTAGACCACATGATCCCAGATGAAAAAACCGTCCCATCCCGCTTCCTCAGCTTCCCTCGCAATAGATGCCAGATATTTCGGATCGGCGTAGGAGCCGAACGGCGGCATTGTAAGACCATATTTCATAACAGTTCGTCTCTCCTGTCTCTTCCCGTCAATTTCGTGTAATGCCTCAGTTATGCGACGGGAAAGTAATCAGATTGCGAATCGCTTCGCCGCGCTCCATGGCTTCGATCGCCTGATTGATGCTCTCAATCGGATACGTGGCGGTGATAAGCTCATCCAGTTTGAGCCGCCCCTGCTGGTAGAGATCGACGATTTGCGGAATATCCTGCGAGATCCTGCTCGATCCCATGAAACTGCCCAGAATGCGAAATTCATTCAGCACGACCCTTGAGACGGGCAGAGGAACCGTACCGTCATCGCCGATCAACCCGATCAGGATGATCGTGCCCTGTTTGCGAACGAGACTCAGGCTGTCTGTCACGGCTCGCGGGCTGCCCACCGTCACGAACACATAGTCAGCGCCGCGCCCGTTCGTCAGTTCTTGGACGGCTTCCATCACATTTTCGCGGGACGCATTGAGGGTGTGCGTCGAACCAAACTGCGACGCAAAGGCAAGTTTGTTATCCAGAACATCGACTGCGATGACGCGCCGTGCCCCGGAAAGGGCAGCCGCCTGCACGGCATTGATCCCGACGCCACCCATCCCCATGACCACAACGCTGCTTCCGGGCTGGACGCGCGCCGTGTTGACCACAGCGCCCACACCCGTAATGACCGCGCAGCCCAGAACAGCGGCGGTGACGAGCGGCATGGTCTGTGGAAGCCGGACGACCTGCGACTGATCGACTACCACATACTCGGCAAAACCAGCCACATTAATGCCCTGCGTGATAGGACTGCCATTCAATGCGTGAATGCGTGTCTCTGAAGCAAGCGGATGCGACCCCTCACAATCGTTCGGAGCGCCGCGCACACAATAGAAGCACTGCCCGCAGGAACGCACCAGCGATACCGCAACTGGATCGCCCACTTTCAGCGAGGTGACATCCTGTCCCACTTCTTCTATATATCCGGAGGCTTCATGCCCAAGCACGACCGGCAGCGGGGCGGCAGCTTCACCGCGCACGATGTTGACATCAGAATGGCAAATTCCGGATGCCACCAGCCGGATGAGGACTTCTCCGCGCTGTGGCGGAGCCAGATCTACTTCCTGCACTACCAGCGGCTGTGCAGGGTCATAAAGAACAGCAGCTTTCATTCTCATGGATTAACTCTTTATCGGTTCGGGAACGCGCCATGATCGCTGCGCAGTTCCATTGGTGAAAGGAAATGATTGTTTATGAGCGATTTCAATCTTTAGATTACCCGGCTTTGGATGGAGTGTCAATCATTTCAC
>SZPD01000358.1 GCA_030263515.1 Anaerolineae bacterium CFX9
TCATCGGTGGTGGCGCTGGCAAGGGCGGTTTCCGCCTCACGCAGCCGGGCAGACAGACGCTCGCGTTCTTCGAGGATCCGCTGCTGCTCCTCATTAAGCGCGATCACACGCTGCGAGATCGACTTTCCTTCCTCGGTATCGCCGAGCGAAAGCGCAACGCGGCTGCGTTCATCATCCAGTTGAAGCTTCAGCTCGGTTACCTGCTGGTTGAGAGTCGCGATCTGATCGCGAGCGCTGGTCAGCTCGTCGCGCAGAAGCTCAAGCGCAGAGAGGTCACCGGCAGTCTCAACGGCATCCAGAGGGACACCCTTGACCATCGCCTCGATCACCCGCTCCTCAGCCTGAAGGCGGGAATCACGGGCGGCATGGCTGAGCGCGAGCAGACTGGCAGCGATAATTCCGATCCCTTTGAGCAGTTCCTGCTCGGCATCGGTCAGTTCCCGTTGTGTATAGGGCAAGCCGATCAACAGGACAGCGCGAAGCTCACGATTGCTGACCAGCGGCTGAAAATACGTGGGGCCGACACTGGAAATATCCATGCGTGTATACAGATCGCGCAGTTCATCCGCGTTCCGATCAGTAAAAAGCGGACGCTGCAAACGGCGTTCTATCGCATTTTGCAGCGTCGGCTGTTCCTCAAGGTTGATCGAGATGCCCGTCACACTGCGAGACATCACCTTGTCAAGCCCAGTCGTGATATCGGCATAGTTCGCGTCCTGTGTTGTGAGGAGGGCCGCCACATCTGCCTTGAGCACCGTAAGGGCAGCATTCAGGATACGTTCCGGGATGTTGTCTGGCGTCGCCTGCTCCAGCATCATCCCAAGCGCTTTCATCAGTTGGG
The DNA here is from genome assembly GCA_030263515.1 of Anaerolineae bacterium CFX9. Taxonomy (GTDB): domain Bacteria; phylum Chloroflexota; class Anaerolineae; order Aggregatilineales; family Phototrophicaceae; genus Flexifilum. The sequence goes on from SZPD01000358.1 coordinate 842, forward strand.
CAGACTCGCGCTCCGCAACTGCCCCTGCAAGCGTGGTCGGCGCAGCGGGTACAGCGGCCGGCGGCGGAACCATCGGCACCACAGAAGTCGCTGTGGGGGAAGGCATCTGAGATATGGCAGCGGCCGACGAAGTCCGGCTGGCGGACAGCAGCGCTGCCTCCAGCCCGGCAATGATCATGCGATAAAGGATCGCCGGCAGAAACAGAAGCGCCGCCATGAAGGCAAGCCTGCTGGGGCCCGGATAGTCCCCGATCAGGACGCCCTGACCGATCTGGATAATGGTGGCGAGATTCCCCGCGATCAGTACCAGAAAGAACACCAGCTTGAGCGGCGCATCGCGCACAAGATGAATGTAGGCAAGCGTGAGGATAAAACCGAGCACCGAGAGCAGCAGCGTGATAAATGACCATGCGCTGCCGCCGCTGGTCAGATTGAAATCCTGATCCGCGAAACTGCCCGCCCATTCCACGCCGGTGATCACATAGCCTATGATGATCACCGCCAGAATGCCAAGCAGCGCCAGGTTGCCCGCCCGTCCCCAACGATCCGAGTCTGCCGTGATGAACGCCCAGCCTGCAAACAGCACAGTCAGTATGTGGGCGGCACGCTCCATCGGCGGCAGCAGCGCATCCGATGTCTGGTTCGAGAGAAGCGCGATCAGCGCGCCTGACATAACGACAAACCAGACCACCACAATAGCGACGGACGCAGCCACATAATGCTGCGCAGTTCGGCTTTCAGGATGACGGAGACGATGCCCCAGCGCCATCAGAACGCTGATCACGCTCAGCACGAAGACGGTGAGATAATAAAGCAGGTCACCGGGCGGTTGAACGAACAGATTGAGGAAGTCAGGCGTTCCAGGCACGGATACACCTTAGAAAATGATTTGAACAAGGCAAGGAATTTGCAACATCGAGTATATCATGTTTCAAACGTTTTGCGCGGTTTTTTCGAAGGAATTCAGAAATAGAAGTTTATGCGCCGGGCAGACGCCCGTTGACGTGCCCTTTTCACGCCGCTATAGTTGAAGCTTCTTTGGCTCAGTTCTCGCGGCAGTGAATGTCACTGAAACATAAGCAGACGGTTGCTGCTCTCATCCGAAAAGTCCCCGCCCTCTTTTCAATTGCACAGATCGGCTACCGGCTTACACGTCCGCGATTTTCAGCCGGTGTGGTTGGTGTTGTCATCAATCAGGCGGGTCAGATTCTGATTGTGGAGCATGTCTTCCATCCACGGACAGCGTGGGGTCTGCCGGGCGGGTGGGTAGAATGGAATGAGCTTCCTTCAGACACGCTGCTGCGGGAAATGCGTGAAGAACTGGCGCTGGAGGTTGAAGTTGGGCCGATCGTCGCCCTCAAGCGCGGCGTCATGATGCACCTGGACTTTGCCTACCTCTGCCGCCCATTAGGAGCTGTGGGCAGGCTGAGCAGTGAGCTGCTGGATTATCGCTGGGAGGCGATAGACTCGCTGCCCCGGCTGCATCCCTTCCATCGCTACGCAGTTGATTGTGCTTTTAAAACCCTGCCGCAGTACACGTGGGTTTAGTTTTGACGAACGAGTAGAACCAATGGCAAGTGGAACAAGTCTGACGGGTCTTGGAACGCGGCGAAAGAGCCGCCGCCTGCCTATTATCCCGATCTTCTCGTGGGCGTGCCTGCTGATCGCCGTCCTTTTGTTTGCGTTTGAGCTGATCCGCTTCAGCCAGCAAATCGATCGCCTGAGCGCCGATGTCTCAGTCGGCGGCGTCTCGGTTGGCGGCTTGTCCGCAGCGGAAGCAGTCGCCCGCTGGGAACAGGCATACGCTCAGCCGATCACCTTGTGGTATGAGAACAGCCCCATCCTGCTCGACCCCGCCAGCGTGGGCTTTCGTACCAATCGCGAATCAATGCTTGCGGCTGCCCGCGCCGCCAGCGAACAGGAACAGACTTTCTGGGAGCGCTTCTTCAACTACCTGACCGGCAATGAGACGGAGAGCCGCATCAACATCCGTCTTTCGGCAGATTATCAGGAAAACCTGCTGCGGCAGTTCCTCGATGATATTGCAGCGCGCTATGATCGCCCGCCGGGAGAAGCGGGTTTCGATGTCCAGACCCTCACCATCCGTCCCGGTGCTGCGGGCTACGTACTCGACAGAGAACAGGCTGTCCGTATTCTCGATACCGCGCTGCGCAGCCCGACCAACCGGGAAGTGATCCTGCCTGTCACGGCGAGTGATCCGCTGCGCCCGGATATCGACACCCTGCGGCAGATGATCATTGGCTATCTGGACTCGCAGGGTTTCATCTACGATGGGCAGTCTACAGTTGCCTCGGTGTTTGTGATGGACCTCGAAACCGGCGCAGAAGTCAATATCCTCAGCGATGTGGCTTTCTCTGCGGCGAGCACAGTCAAACTGTCGATCCTGATTGATTACTTCCGTGATCTTCTGTTCGCGCCCAGCAATGATGAAGCCTTCCTGATGGCGCAGTCGCTGCTGTGCAGCAATAACAGTTCATCCAACCTGATCATGCAGATCATCGGCAACAACGACATCTTCGCCGGTATCGCCAGCGTAACCAACACCATGCAGTATATCGGCGCAGAAAACTCTTTCCTGACAGCGCCGCTCTATCTGGGTGGCGATCAGATCCTCGGCTCCATTCCCCCGCCAAGGACGGAGCCAAACCGAAACTTCAACACCGGCGCTGATCCCTTCAATCAGACGACAACGGAAGACCTCGGCACCATGTTCAGCATGATCTATGACTGTGCCTACTATGGATCCGGGCTGATGGCTGCCTACCCCGATGGCGAATTCACGCCGCAGGAATGTCGGCAGATGCTGGAGCTGATGAGTTCCAATCACCTGGGACGGCTGCTGGAGGGCGGGCTGCCTGAAGGCACAGTTATCTCACACAAAAACGGCTGGCTGGACAATGTGCATGGGGACGCCGGAATCGTTTTTCCGCCTAACGGGCGCAACTATATCATTGCCGTGTTCGTATGGCGGGATGCCAACTTCTTCAGCTACACAGAAGCCTGGCCGCTGATCGAAGGCATCTCTCGCGCTGCATGGAACTATTTCGTGCCGGAAGCGCCGCTGATCGCGCCGCGCGCTGATATTCCGATCGATGCGACGGCGAATGACTGCGTTGAATTCTCGCCACCCTATGGAGAAGTCAATCTGGATAACATCAATGCGTGGCTGGGTGGAGAACCGAACGTGCCACCCACCCGTAACTAACAGGCATGCTCAGCGCTGATTTCCCTGCTGGAAATGCGCCGTCGCGGCCTTGACAGTGCGGGTTACGGTAAAAATCAGATCAAGCCCTGTGGCTGACAGCGCATCTCTTGCAGGTTCATTCGGGGCGGCCAGCACAATGTCGCCCCTGAGTTCCCGCGCCCGCTGCCACATCCCAACCAGCATCTTGAGCGCCCCGCTGGTCACAAGCGTGACGCCTTCGAGCGAAAGAAC
>SZPD01000359.1 GCA_030263515.1 Anaerolineae bacterium CFX9
AACCAGAAGGGTTCTCACGGGGTCTGGGGCGAGCTAAATCCGCTCGCCACTCATGCGCCGTGGGGGCTGATGCAGCGGCTGTCGCCCCTGCATGAGTGCAGCGGTGCAGAGATGCCGCCGCACTCGTGGACGCGGTTTGCCGCGCCCACCGAACGCACCCGTAACCGGGATGTGTTCTCCATCTACATCACGTCGGTTCAGCAGCAAAACGAGGAACAGCAACTATGAACCATCGTCAGACCATCACCGAAATCAGCAAACGCCTGCCACGCCTGAAGCGGCGTGACGTGGCCGAGGTATTGGAAGTTATGACCGAGTTGTGGCTTGAGGAACTGGCACAGCCCGGTCAGACAGTCACGGTTGCAGGTCTGGGCAAGCTGGCAGTCGAAGTCCAGAGCTTTCGCAGCGGCGGCGCAGTAGGACGGCGAACCATCAAGCGGGTGTATGTGCGTTTTCGTCCAACCGGGAAATTTCGCCAGCATGTGTTGAATGCCTATATAGAGGAAGGTGAAACAAAGTGAAGAAGAAGCCCAATCCATACAGCGAACGCATGACCGTCAATCTGACCCCTGACCAGATGCGGCGGCTGGAAGAACTCCGACATGTCCGCAGCCGCGTCGGGAACTTCGTCAGCAAAAACGACCTGCTGCGTGATGCGGTTAACCTGTATCTGGCAGCGCAGGAAGATCTGCCGGGGTCGCGCCGCGCCATTGCCAAAGGCATCGAGAGCAAAGTGGACGCGCTGGATAGCAAAGTTGAGGCACTAACCACCATGCTGCAAGGGTTCATCGAGCGGGTCACCCGCAAACGCGAGGGATAGATGGACAGAAAACAGATGTGCATCGCCAATGTGCAGTACAAAAAACCCTCCGCTGATGGTGCGAAGCAGTCCAAGAACCTCTTGCGTTACCTGACGTACCGCGAAAGTCGGGATGAGGCGGCGCGGCATGTCGCGGGACGAGAACGCTGGACAGATCACGGCATGGGCGGTTCGGTAGCCGAAATCGCGCAGCGCTGCGACGACCTGAAGAGTGAGCATGTGCTGACTTTCTCGCTGGTGGTGAATCCGAATCCTGATCTCATCGGAATGGTCGCGCTTAAAGACCGTGAGCAGTTTGTCCGCGAACTGACCGAAAATGTAGTGGACGAGTTCTTTGAGGCACGCGGGATCGATACGGGTTGCGAATACAGCTACGTCACACACCACCGCCTGACTGACGACCCGCAAGCACCGGGATTGCATGATCCACATGCCCATGTCGTGTTGCCAGGAACGATATATGACGAGGAACACGGGCAGCGTGTGCCGCTTTTCTTCAGCCGCAACCGCAAAGTCAATCACATCGAGATGCTGCATGATGTCACCGAACAGACGATGGTCACGCAGATGGAACGCTATGTGGGTCCTGACTGGGAGCGGCGTTACGACGAGTTAGCCGCTGTGCGCGAACAGGAAATCAGCATTGCTGAGACTGAAGCGCATGGTGTCATGCTCGACGACAAAGGTGAAAGCTGGGATGTTTGGTGTGGCACACGCCGGACGGATGAGCAGCAAACCGCCATTGGATTTTATCGTCACTATCCAGCACCAACGGAAGACGACCCGGATGCGCTCCGGTTGGAATTCCGTCCGCTGGCGGCAGGGCTACCGCACGAACAGGCAGCCTATTTCGCACGGGTATTGGCACAGGCGATGAACGGTGAGATGGACAAATTGCAGGAACTCGCGGGATTGCTTAACGGGATGAATGCTGACCAGCGCGAGGCGTTGATCGTGGAAATGGGGGGATATGAGCGATCCGCAAGGAACCTATCACCCGATTTTGAACTTTAGCCGAGAAAGCACACAGGGGAGAAGAGCGCCGCACGTCGCCAAACGAAGCGCTCCAAACCCCTGTGTACCAACCTTAAAGGAATACGATGAGTATGACACACAACGACGTTGTAGACAAGACGGACACATTCGGCACGTCCAGCACCGGGAGACGCGATTTCCTGAACGCGCTCTATAAAGGAAGCCCAGACAACCTCTACCTCGAACTACGCTGCATCCACCCGACCACCGGGGAAGCACGTTCACTGTGGGGACGGATGGGTAATAAAAGCGAACTGGCAGCCGCACTTAAGCGGGCAGAGGCATTAAATCGTGAGGGCTATGGGGTGTACTTCGCGCCCTGTTTGCGTAAAGGAAAACAGGGCAAAGCGGAAGCTGCCGCGCTCGTTCCGGCATTATGGGTCGATATTGACTGTGAGGGCGATGCCCACCAGCGCGACCAGAACTTAACACGACTCAGCGACTTTGACCCCGCGCCCTCATTCATTCTCGACAGCGGCGGCGGCTGGCATGGCTACTGGCTACTGGATGAGCCGTTCCAGCTTCAGAGTGAGGCTGACCGTCAGAAAATCGCGGGCATTCTGCGCGGACTGTTCGCGGCGCTGGATGGCGATCCTGAATATGTGAAAACGGTAGCAGGCATCATGCGCCTCCCCGATTCGGTGAATACCAAGCCGGAGCGCGGCGGTGTGGTGGTTACTGTTGTCGAGAGCTGCCCGGAGCGGCGTTACCCGCTAGAGACCTTGGCCTGGCTGGAGAGCCAGCCACAGCAAACGAGCTTTGATGGGTTGAAAGTGGTAACGCTGAACGGGGATGGACACCACCCGCTGCCGCCGCGCACTGAAAGCTATCTGGCATCCGGCGCTGCGAATGGCAGCCGCAACACTGAGCTGTTCGCGGCAGCCTGCCAACTGCGCGATGCCGGTTACAGCCAATCCGATGCGGAGCGCGACCTCATCCCGCGTCACATCGCCAGCGGCAGCAGTGAGCGCGAGGCGCTGGCGACCATCCAGAGCGCCTACAGCCGTCCGGCACGTGATCCCATCGCCGAACCACGATATAACGCTCGCCAGCAGGTGGAACAGCTTGTCAGCCGCTTTGGGCAGCCGGAAAGAGAACGTGAACACCCAACGATGGAGCAGATCAGCGATGCTGTGACTGCCTGCGCTCACCTCAATCCTGTCGAATGGGCAGCCGAGCGCCAGCGCCTCAAGGTGTTGTGTGGTGATGGACTGAAAATCGCTGACTTAGACCGGCTCTATCGAGAAGCGAAGCGCGCATTAGACCGCGCTACCTTTGCCGCCGCACCAGCGACGGAACGGTATCTCATGGCTGATGGGTGTATGGTCTTTGAAAAGCAGACTGAACGCGGCACCAGTCGCCAGACCGTCGCTGGATGGGTTGGTCGGGTACTGGAGCGTACCTCCCGCATGGACGATGATGGGCAGGTCGAGCACCTGACCGTGCTAGAACTGACCTGCGGCGAGGAAACACTGACGCTGCATGTGCCGAGTGAGCTTTTTGGCGATCCCAATGCCTTGCAGCGCTTTATCGCCGGACATGCGGGTGAAAACTTCACCGTCCGCGCCGGGATGATACGTCACCTCGCCCCTGCGATTCTAGCGTTGTCGGGAACGTATCCGCGTCGCAGAACCTACCGCTTCATGGGCTGGACGGAGATCAATGGCAAGTGGGTGTATGTCTCACCGGAGATGAGCGTCCATGCGGATGGACAGATCATCGAACCGCCGGAGGTCGAGCTTGAAAGCCGCCTGCGCGACTACCGCTTGTGTAGCACGGACTGGCAAAACAGCCTGGAAGCGTTCAAAGCAGCGGTTGCTACGCTCCCCGGACACCTTGCACCCTCACTGATCGCCTTTGCGATGCTCCCCGTTGTACAGCGGTTCTTTCCCGCCGCCGCGACCCGTCCAGCGGTGCATCTGGTAGGGACATCGGGCAGCGGCAAGTCGGAGATCGCCTCACTGCTGACCAGTTTCTACGGGCAGTTCACCCGTGACACACCACCCGGTCAGTGGGGCGATACCATCAACACCGTCGAGGCGCTGGGCTACGCGCTGGCGGATACACTCTACTGGGTCGATGACTACAAGACCATCTATGCCGACGAACGCACTTTCACTCGTTTTTTGCAGAGCTATTCGCGGGGCATGGGACGGGGCAGGCTGACCCGTGAAGCCAAACTGCGGCATGAGCGTCCCTGTCGCGGATTGCTGTTGTCCACTGGCGAGACAACGCTTGAAGGGGAGGCTTCGATCTTGTCTCGTATGTTGGTGCTGGAAATCCCACCCTGGGAGCAGCGTGACCCGGGTGGCGCGACGTTGGCGAAGCTGGAAGCGGTACGCGATTATCTCCCCGGCTTCACCGCGAAGTTCATCCAGTGGATTGCTGTACAGGCGGATGAGGGAACGCTGGCGAAAGAACTCACAAGCCGTTTC
>SZPD01000004.1 GCA_030263515.1 Anaerolineae bacterium CFX9
CATCACGCTGATCGGCGAGCTGTTGGTGTGTATCCCGGCAGCTTATGCCTTCGCACGGATGCAGTTCGTCGGGCGGAACACGCTTTTCGGCGTGATGCTGGCGACGATGATGATCCCGCAGATCGCCACGCTCATCCCCAATTTCCTGACTGTGGTCTGGATCGATCGTTTCAGCGTCGCGCTCTTTGGGGATGCGGGACGCTGGCTCAACAATTGGCCAGCGCTGACCTTTCCGTTCATGGCGTCCGCTTTCAGCATCTTCCTCCTGCGGCAGTTCTTCGCGCAGATTCCGGACGATTTCTGGGATGCAGCCCGGATCGATGGCGCGGGGCATCTGCGCTATCTGCTCTCGGTTGTCATCCCGCTCAGCAAGGCCCCTATCGTCACGGTGATCACGTTCGGTTTCATCGGATCATGGAACTCGCTCATGTGGCCGCTGCTGGTGGTCAGCACCGACGAATGGCGACCCGTCGCCTTCGGCTTGCAGAAATTTGTCAGCTCGGATGCGCCCGGCGATTTCAATCTTCAGATGGCGGCATCGGTCATCATGATCGTGCCGATCCTCATCCTGTACTTTCTGGCGCAGCGCCAGTTTACAGAAGGGATTTCGTCCAGCGGAATCAAAGGCTAGTCATGACCCCTCCGTCGTCAGCCCGACGACGTTTTTAACCGCATGCGGCGTGAGGGATGTTCGCCGCGGACAAATGCACAGGAGAAGAAGTATCGATGCGTAGATTGACCTTTGCTCTCTTGCTCGCAGCGCTGATGATCTTCATCGGCGGCGCGGCGGCGCAGGACCTGTCGGTTGACCCCAGTGGGGTGACGATCCAGTATTGGCATCAGTACAACAGCGGCGCCCAGCTCGAAACCATGAATGCGCTGGTGGCGGCATTTAACGAAAGCAATGAATACGGGATCACCGTCGAGGCGACGCCGCAGGGCAACTACAACGATCTGCGCGAACTGATCAATAATGGCATCATCAGCGGCGACCTGCCCAATCTTGTGGCGGGTTTTGCCAGCGATGCCATCAGCTACGCGCAGGAACCCGGCGTCGTGGTCGATCTCGAACCTTACTTCACGGACGCCACCCACGGCTTCTCTGAAGACGACCTCGCGGATCTCAACCTCGACATTCTCAACAGCTTTGTGGCGGATGGCGCGCGCATCGGCTATCCGAATCAGGTATCGGCAAACGTGCTCTCGGTGAACCTGGGCATGCTCGAAAGCCTGGGGATCGATACCAGCCTGCCGATGACGGTTGAATCTTTCCGCGCGGCGGCCTGCGCGGCTGCGGAAAGTGATCTGACGGGCGCTGAAGGCGCGCCGGTGCAGGGCTACCCGATCAAGATCGACTCGTCGGAAGCTGAGTCGTGGATCGCCGGTTTCGGAGGATCGATCTTTGTTGATGGCGCGTGGGATTTCACGGGTGATGCAGTGATCACCTACTTCCAGCTCATGCAGGACCTTTACAACGCGGGCTGTGCCTACATTCCCGATACACCCTTCGGCAACACCGACGATTTTGCCTTCGGTCTCAACCCGTTCGGTCTGGGCAGCACGGCTGGCATCCCGTTCATTCTCGGCAACATCGCCTCCAGCGGCAGCGGCGTTGATAACTGGACGGTGACCACGACCCCCGTTCTCGAAGCGGGCGATACTCCGTCAGTTCAGGTGTTCGTGCCGGGCATCATCGTCCTGGGCGGCACGCCGGAAGAAAATCTTGCATCGTGGCTGTTCCTGAAGCACCTCGCCAGCGCCGAGTCGCAGGTGGCGTGGACGACAGCAACTTCGTACTTCCCGACGCGGGCTTCGGTCAGCGAGCAGTTGGGTGACTTCCTTGAAGCCAATCCATATTTCGCGGCGGCAAACGAGCTGGTCAACGGCGGCGCGAGCGTGTATGCATCGCCGCAGCAGCTCAGCTATAACGCCATCCGTGGTCTGCTGGCGACGGCGCTCGCCGATGTGACCAGCGGCGGCATGGACGTTGCCACGGTGGCTGCTCGCCTGACGGCGGATGCCAACCAGGCGATGGCAGATATGTAAAGTCAGTCAGGCAGATTTTCCAGCCTAAGGACGCCCGCGCCCAGCGCGGGCGTCCTCTCCAGCTCTCGTGCTCATTGTGGCATGGGGGTTTGCTGCTGCGATTCCTCAATGACCAGGTCAATGAACAGCGCGGTTGACCAGCCGAACATCGGCGCGGCCTTCGGCGGCGGATCTCCAGTGACCGGATCATAGTACTCATAGATGTCCTTGTGCCGCTGGATCAGCGCCAGCGTCCGGCGGCGCAGCTCAGAAGCGACATCATGCCGGTTGATGCGGTTCAGCCCTTCGATGAACAGATAGTTGACGTTGATCCACGTCGGCCCCCGCCACATCTGGTGATGATCGTAGGACGGATCGTTGAGGGCGACGCTGGGCAGGGGATACTGCGTCCAGAAGGTGTTCGGGTCGGTCAGCAGTTGGACGGCGCGGTCATTGACGTGCTGCGGCATCAGCCCGGTGATGATCGGGATCAGGTTGAACGGCGTATACACCTCGATCGGTTTGCCGTTGCGCAGGGCAGGGAAGCAGCCGCGTTCATCATCCCACATATGCCTGAGCATACGCGCCGCAAAGGTTTGGGCGCGCTCGTGGTGTTCCTCTGCCTGAGCGGGCATTTTGAGGACGCGCGCCATTTCAGCCAGCGCCAGCTCCGAAAGGACGATGTACGTATTCAGATCCGGGGCGATGACGGGCATGCCGCCATCCCAGAGTGGGTTATCGTCCAGCCCGGACGAAAAGGGATGACGATAGAGGCACAAGCCGGTTGCCGGGTCTGTGTTATCGCGATACCACCATTCATGCCACCGAACCAGCGGCTGGTAGATTTCGTCGATGAAGTCGATCCGCTTCGATTTCTCGTAGCACTTCCACGCTGCCCAGGCATTGAGCGGCGGCTTGGTCACGTCTTCATCGACTGGCGCATACAGATGGGTCACCAGCCCTTCGTCGTGGATCGCATCCGGCAGCATGCCGTTTGCCTGCTGATGATCGAGCGTGATCCTGAGCTGATCTTCCGCCAGTTTGGTATCCACATGCCGATAGGCGAGCGCATGGAAGAACTGATCCCACAGCCAGACGCCGACATAGTGAACTTTGGACGGAACCAGCGCTTCACGGGTGAAGTAGTAGCGCGTGTTGAAAAGCCCTGAACGCATCAGCCACCATGCATAGGCATACTGTTTATGGTAAGGCTCGGCCACGGGCGGCGCAGCATTCAGCCAGTCCTGCCAGGACTGGCGTACCGCCGCGATATGATCGTTCAGGTTATCGGGGATGGCGCGGTTGAATGCCAGGCGCGGCGTGATGTTCAGCAGCAGGCAGTCGCCATCATCCGCTTCCACCTGCATCGTGATCTGGTGCAGCCCCGCCTCGATCTGTGAGGCTTCGTTTACGAGGATCGTGGCATTGGTCGTGTAGGCGATATTGCGTTTGCCATGCAGCGTGCCGCCGCGCCGATCGGTCGCTGCCTGATCAGCGTGCGCCTGAAAGGTAAAGCCGTAGCGCCCGGCGGGCAGCCTGAAGAAGAAGGTCTCGACATCGACAAAGCCGACTTCAAAGACGCCAAGCCCTGTACTGAGCTTGGCGACGTGCGGATAGGTATCCGTCGAAGACAGCACCTGCGGCGCGCCGTCGGCGTCGGTGAAGGCGAAGTGCTCGATCATCGGCGGTCTTCGGCGGTAGGGCCCGACTTCCTTTTCCCATTTCACCCAGCGTTCCGCCAGGCGGATCGCCAGCTCATCGCCACGGCGGAAGAGCAGCAGCCGTGATCCCCGATCGGTCAGTGGAATGTCAGCAAGGTCAATACGATTGTGAAGGATCTCGATCGGAAGCATGGTCGTTCTCGTGAATCAAAATAAATACTGTCATGAGTGTATGATTTTGTACACATTCATGACAGTATAACGCAAAATTCCGCTGCTCTGTCGGGCAAGTCGGGGTCAGATCGGGGTGATCGCCTCCAGTGCCCATGCCAGCCGCCGGTCGCGTTCTGCCGGATCAACGGTGGTCGGATCGAGTACGCCGATCGTCTCGATGCTGAACGAACCGGCGACCGCGCCATACGCCAGCGCCTGCCGCAGATCGCCCGTGCGCACCCATCCGACATGGAAACCGCCGCAGAAGGTGTTGCCTGCGCCAGTCACGTCGATCACTTCCGGCACAGGAATGGCAGGGCACTTCAGGATCTGATCGCCTGTTCCGGCAAGCGAGCCTGCTTCGCCCATCCGCAGTACGGCGACTTTTGCGCCGTCCGCCAGCATCTGCCGGATCAGCAGGATCGGGTCTTCAATGGCGTAGAGCAGCCGCGCTTCGACCAGATTGGGCGACACGATTTCCGCGTGCCGGGCAATGGCGCGGAATTCGGCGCAGTTCTCGGCTGCCATGTAAGGCTGATCGGGTTCCCACAGCATGATCGCGTTCGGGTGTCGTTCTCGCCAGCGCAGAAAATTCTGCCCGTCGCGCAGCACATAAACTGCTTCTGCGCCATCGAAAGCAGGCGATGCATCCTCTGCCTGTGGATCATGGATGAAGGGTTCCATGATCTCCATGCGGAAGATCTCGGTGCGCTTGCCATCCCACTAAAAAATCTGCCATGCGCGCGCCTGCGGCAGCGCCAGTTCGATCACGCCGCGCGTATCGTAGTCCCGCCAGATACGGGTGCGCGCGCTCTCCGGCAGCCCCTGCCCAACGCAGGCATACAAGCCGGGGCGTTCGCCCCAGATCACCATGCCAGAGCAGGCATGCGTGCCACCGCCGCCCAGCACTTCCATCTGTGTGCGCCCGTCAGGGAAGACGATATCGTCGATGAAGATACTGCCCGCGCAGACAAATCGAGGTGGTGTCGGCAGAGTCATGGTTAGCGGCGCACTTCCGTCAGCATATTGGAATTACGAATCCGGCTTGCCCCATCCGCCCAGTCCACCGTTCGCCCGCCGCCAAAACCGCGGAAGTACGTCTCGCCAAGCAGCGCGGCGCGCTCTGCCGAGATGATCTCGCCGGGAATGCTGAAGACGAGCGGAGCAAAGCACTCGCGCACCTGTCCCTGAACCGGCAGCACAGTCTCAACCCACTGGCTGATCTCGGTTTCGCCTGCCGGAACCACGGCGACGCGGCGGCGGCCGATGCTTTGAGCGGCGCGCGCCGCTTCCGCCATGCGGTCGGCATCAAACTGAGCCGCGCTCAGGAAGATGGTTGGCGTGGTCGTCGGTGTGGTGAAGTATTGCAGGTGAGTCCATTCCTCGGTTTCCTGCGCCATGGCTGCATCGCCGCTGGCTTCCAGCAGTTTTGCCGCGCTGAACATCGCCGCGCCATACAGCGGGCCGCCGGCGACAAACACCCAGTCCGGCGCGTCAGCCCATCGGGAGACCAGTTCCTTGCACAGGGGTTCACAGGCGCGGATCGTGTCTTCCATCACAGTGGCCAGCCCAACCAGCTCAGCCCGCAGCGAGTCGGCCTGCGCCGTCGTAAGGTGACCGCGAACTTCGCCGATGCGGATCGCCGCGCTGTACAAGCCCATCTGCGAGGCAAGATACGAGCGCACGCCGGGCACGACCATGTTGAGTTCGTCGGGCAGGGGAGGGACAGTCGTCTGGAAGACTTTCTGCGCGATCCTGCCGAGCGGCGCGCCGGGATTGCCCGTCAGCGCAACGCCGACTGCGCCGGCTTTCTGCGCCAGATCGAGCGCCTCGATCGTCCGCGAAACCACCCCGCTGACCGAGATCGCGATCGTCAGGTTGGTTTTGGGACCCGTGTCTGGCAGATAACCTACCGTATAGCGGCTGAAGGGAAGTGAGCTGAGCGCCTGCGTCGGCACGCCTGCCAGTTGATGAAATGCCAGCTCTGCGCCGACGGCTGCGTGATGGCTGTCTCCACAGCCGACCAGGTAAATCTTCTTGACGGACGCGCAGAGTTCAAAATCGAACGTGTGCCGCGCGCTCTCATCAAACGGCTTGGCGACCTGGCGTACCAGTTCCGGCAGCGTATCGATCTGCTGGTGCATGGGTGAACGGCTCACAGTGTCACCTCTTCCTGAAGCAGATCGTAGAGCATCTGTTTCCAGCGTTTGGCATCCAGTTCCCAGCACACCGTGATATGCGGCTCACCCTTCCTGACCAGCGGCTGCCACATCTCGACATTTTCGGTGTCATAGGGCGTGACGTTGCACTGATCGACGACGGTCATGCCGCGGGTGTATGTGCCGTCACATTCCACCTCGACGTAATGCTTGCTCTTGCGCGTGGCGATGGTCGGGTCGATTGCGATCGCCATCGCAGTCGGGTCGGGCAGGCCCAGCCCCGGATCGCCGAGCCAGTTGCGGTTCGCTTCCAGCGCGCTGTAATTGCAGTCGATGGCGAAGTGCGCGTATTTCGTATTGATGACGTTCTTGCAGTAGTCCATTTCCTCATCAAGAAGATTGGCTTCGCCGCGGCACAGTTCCCAGCCCACCATCTCGATCGGAAGCCCGGAACGGAAAACCATCCGCGCCGCTTCGGGATCGCACCAGATATTGTACTCAGCCGCCGGCGTGATATTGCCGACGACGTTCGCCGCGCCGCCCATGACGACGCACCGGCTTACCAGCGGAACGATCTCCGGCGCTTTCGAGACGGCGACAGCGACATTCGTCAGCGGGCCCAGCGTCACCAGAATGATGCCCGGATTCGCCTTGATCGTATCGATCAGCGCATCCACAGCGTGTTTTGGCTCGGCAGGGCGCTTCGGGGCAGGGTAGTTCATATTGCCCATGCCGTCCGGCCCGTGGAAGAAATAGGCACGGTAGACCGTCCTCACCAGCGGCAGATCGATCCCGTCATAGACTGGCACGTCTGCGCCGCACAGCTCAACTGTGTAGCGCGCGTTAATGCTTCCCTGCGCGACAGGCATATTGCCCGCCACAACGGTGATCGCCTTCACATCAATATCGGGATGACGCAGCGCCATCAGGATTGCGACGGCATCATCGGATGCGGTATCGGTATCAATAATCATGGCTCGTGGCATATAACCTGATCTCCTTCCACAGGCGGGAAGCCGTCCAATGACGATTCCTCACCCTGTTTAAACAAGTCCGATTCCAGTCTGATTCCAGCTTTTGTGACCCTCATCAGCACGGATACAGAGCATGCAGCTCAGCCGTAATACATGCTTCTGCGATCTTGAGCGCCTGATCCGGTAAATTCTGGCAGGGCGCGCCCTCTCCCTGCAAAACATAATGATTTGCCGGACGGAACGACGCGCTTAGTCGCCCCGCATCCGTTCAAGTTCAAGATCCAGCAGGCGCTCTCCTTCAACCGCGACGCAGATATTGACTTTCGGGCGTCCTTCCCAGGGTGCGCGCGGGCGTTCTCCCAGGTTCGGCCATGTCTTGCCTCGGCTGATCCCGCTGTCTGTATCCACACGCACCGCGCTCTGCACGACGGTGAACAGGGTGGGATCGATCAGATAGGCGATCGCCGACGAGTCATGAACGAAGATGCCGTCGGTGTTATAGGTGCTTTCAAAGAAGTCGATATACACCGGCAGGATGCGCACGATGTGCTGCGCCATCGGATTGTTGATCTTTTTGTACTCGTCGAGGTGCGCCTTGGTCGCCTTGACCTCATGCGTCACATCCAGCCCGACCATCGTCACCTGCCAGGGCGCGCCAAACACGACATCAGCGGCTTCGGCATCGTTGAGGATATTCGCTTCAGCGGCGGGTGATGCGTTGCCCGGTCCCAATGCGTTGCCGCCCATCAGCACAACTTCCTTCACATTCTGGGCGATGCGCGGTTCCATGCGCAGTGCCAGCGCGATATTGCTCAGCGGACCGACGGGGACGAGCGTGATCTCTCCTGGATTGCTCATCACGGTGTCGATGATGAACTGCGCCGCGCTCTTGTCGATGGCTTTTGTGGTGGGAGGCGGCAGAAAGACGTTGCCCTGACCATCCTCGCCGTGAACATAAGGCACGGGGCCCCGGTAAGGATGTGCCAGCGGATCATCGACCCCCTTTGCAACCGGGATATCGGTTCGCCCGGCGATCTCCAGCAGGCGCAGCGCGTTGGTGGTGGCCAGGCTGGTATGTACGTTGCCGAAGATCGTCGTCAGACCGACGACTTCCAGTTCTGGTGAGCGCAGGGCGAAATAAATCGCCATGGCGTCGTCGATGCCGGGATCCGTGTCGATGATGATTTTTCTTGGCATATGCCTTACCCCTGTATGATCTTGATGTTCACGCGCCGCTTGCGCGGTCCATCGAATTCAAAAAACAGAATGCTCTGTGATCCGCCGAGTACCAGCCTTCCATCGGCGATGATCAGTGTGGCGCTGTGCCCGATCAGCGCCGCCTTGATGTGCCCGGCGGCGTCCGCAGGTGTATCGTACTGGTGATGAAAATCAACCCGTTTCGGAACCAGCCGCTGAAGTTCCTCGATCATGTCGGTGGGGGTTGCCGGGTCGAGCGCCGAATTGATCGTCAGCGCGGCAGTGGTATGAGGTACGAACAGCGCACAGATTCCGTCGCGGATGCCGCTTTCTGCGATCTTCTCACGGATGGGGGCGGTGATGTCGATCAGCGATTCACCTTCCGGCGTTGCCAGGTCGAGGTACATATGCATCATCAAAACTCCAGACTCACTTGTTCTTGGCTGAGCACCGCTGAAACTTCATCACGGGTGGGGGCGTTGCGCCCGGCGGCAACTTTTTTCACACAGGCGGCTCCCATCGCATTGGCGAGCGTCGCAGCATCCTTGAGCGACATGCCGCGCAGCCTGCCGTGAATGAATGCCGCATTGAAACAGTCGCCCGCGCCAACCGTATCGACGACCTCGACCTTGAAGCTGGGCACGTCGATGCGTCCGCCGTCAGTGATCAGCGCGCAGCCATCGCCGCCGCGCTTCATCACAATGGTGCGGATGCCCATGCCGAGCAGATCTTCAAACGCGGCCTCGCCTGCCAGACCGAGGGTCACAAGCGGGATCTCATCTTCTGTGGACATCAGCACCGTGACGTAGCGCAGCATCCTGCGCAGCCGCTCCAGATCGGCATGGGCGGCGGGCGGTCCCACATCAAAATAGATCGGGATATTCAGCTCGTGTGCGCGGCGGACGGCTGTATCAACCACTTCGACGATCTGCGTCTCCAGCAGCGTGTAGCCCTGGAAGAAGATCGCCCCCGCTGAGCGGATGATGGCGTCAATTTCCTCGGTGTACGGGGCGGGGGAACCAGATGCCATGTGACCGATGAACGTGTGAACTTTCTCTTTGGGATCGATCAGGTCAAGGACGACCGCGCTGGTTGAACCCGGCGCGATGAAGATGCCGCGCGTATCGACCCCTTCCTGTTTCAGCACATCGATCAGCAGCGTGCCGAAGATGTCATCGCCAACCGCGCCAACCGCCTGAATCTCCGCGCCGAGATGTTTTGCCGCCAGCAGGAAGTTGCAGCCGCCGCCCGGCTCAGGACGGATGGGCGGCACTTCCTGATGATCAAAGGGGATGACGGGCAGTTTCACCGGGCAGATCAGGTCAAGGACGAGATCGCCGAGTGAGACGATCGTGCTCATGCCCGCCCCGCCAGTGCCAGCCGCTCAATGCCGTCAGCCAGGCTCCGAACGTGGTATGACTGGAAGATGGGATCCTGTTCGAGCGTGTCGATCCAGCTTTGCTCGAACGCATCAATGCCATTCCATGCGCCCGCGATGGCGCAGGCGATCGCTGCGATGGTATCCGCATCTCCTGCCAGATTGGCCGCCTTGATCGCCGTTTCCCGCAGGTCGCCGCCGGTCAGCGCCAGCACGCCGAAGGCGCAGCCGACTGTCTCTGCAATTGGCAGTCCCGCGCCGACGCTCTCATGCATCTCGATCAGCACTGCCAGCGGATCTGCGCCGCGGCCACGCCGGGCGATCTCCACAGCCTGCTCGATCTTGCGCGTCACCGAAGTCGCAAACCAGCGGCTGCCTTTGGATTTCCCCAGTTCAGCGCCCATGATCCCTGCGGCAATGATGCCGTCGAGTGTGGCATCATCACGGGTGGCAACCGAGACGGCGGCAGCGACGGCCGCCGCTCCGCTCACGGCGAGCGTGGTGTTGTGCGTCGGAATGGCGGAGATATGCGCCAGGTCAGCGGCGCGAACCGGATCGCCGGCCGCGATCAGCCCGACGACGGAAACGCGCATGGCGGCTCCGTTGGTATCGCCCCAACTGCCGGCAGTTTCCGGCGCGACGCCGCGCTTGAGCGCCTGAACGCCCCGGCGCGTGCTCGGTCCGACGTACAGCGATTCGTCGCCGCCTGTGCGGTCATACCATGCGATGATCGCCTCAACAGAGGCTTGCACGTTGACTTCGCCATGCCGGATATAGGCTTCCGCCAGAGAAAAAGCCTGTTCGCTGTCATCCGTGATGCGACCCGCAGGCAGACCCTTGTGAACGTGATGGTCGTCCGGCGCGGGCAGCATCGTCTCGATCCAGCCGAACTTCTCAAACGTCATTCGCGGGTCAAAATAGGCGGGCATACCCCAGGCGTCTCCGAGCGCTTGCCCGTACAGCCCGCCCAGGATTTTTGCTTTCAGCGTCATAAAATGATTTCCTCTGTGATGGATAGATAAGCCGATATTGGAACGCACCGGCTGCATTCCACACAAGTTAATGGACTGATCGTTGTTTGCCCGACAGTTATCCGGTTCAGGCGGTAGCGATCGCCGGGCGCGAGCCGCGCAGCAGCCGCCAGCCGCCCAGTGCAAACCAGACCGCCGCGCCCAGCGCCACGCCCAGCGCGACGGCGGCCGGGGCCGGGAAGAACAGCGACAGGAAGAGCGACAGATAGACGCCGAGCGAAATAGTTGATACGCCGAGGCTGAAGGTCGCCCGCGCAGAGATGCGTTCCACCTGCATGATGAACGGAACGCCCATCGCCACCAGCGCAATCGAGACCACGGCGATCACAATCGCGATCGGGTAGGCGTTGGATACGCCGCCAAAGGCGTTCGGACCTGCAAACAGGCTGATCGCCAGCACGATGCCGATGATCGCGATCATGGTCATCAGCACATGCAGGACGCTTAGCCGCTGGATCACGCGCCAGAAGCCCGCGTCGAAGCCTTCGCCCTGCGCAGCCCGGAGCGCGCGCACACGCCGGGTCTGCTGGAGCTGGAGCGCATAGATCACCAGCGCCATGATCGTGGCGATATACGGAACCATTTGCGGGATCTGCGATGGAATCTGAAGGGAACCGATACGGATCGCCAGCGCATCGAAGAAACCGAAGATCAGCGAGGCGATGCCCGTTCCATACGGGTTATTCCCCCCCAGCAGCGGCGTGGCCAGGGCGATGAAGCCGCGCCCCGATGTCATATCGCGCTGAAAGAGATTCAGATAGCCCATGCTCATGTGAATGCCGCCCAGCCCCGCGAACATGCCGCTGAGGATCAGCGCGGCGAAGCGCGTCCGCTGGACATTGATGCCGACGCTTTCCGCTGCCGACGGATTCTCGCCGCTGGCGCGCAGGTGCATGCCGAACGGCGTGCGATAGAGCAGAAAAGCGACGAATGGCACGCTCAGGAAGGCGATCCACGTCATCACGCTCTGGTTGTTGAACACGCCGTAAATGAAACCGCCGATGATCGGGATCTGGTTGATGAACTGTGGAAGCTGAATGAACGGCATACTCAGGCTGGCGAGGGTGCTGGTGTTGCCACGGTCGCCCGTTAGCTCGAACATGATCGCAACAGTGGCTGACGATCCGAGGATGTTGATCGCCAGACCGGAAAGGATCAGCTCGGTTTTCAGGCGAAGATGGAAGAAGCCGAGCAGCAGTGCCATCGTGATGGCGACGAAGACGCCGCCGATCATGCCGAGCCAGGGGCCGATCGCCCTGCCAGTTTCGACGCCGAACCACTGCTGCGAATACGCGCTCAGGACGACCCCCGTGAACGCCGAGCCGAGCATCATGCCTTCCAGACCGATATTGATGACACCTGCGCGTTCGCTGATCAGCGCGCCGAGCGAGGGCAGCAGGATCGGGGTGGCGACTCGCAGCATACTGGCGAGGAACGCCGCACTGAAGATACCCTGGATCACACTGTCAAAGGTTGACTGGTTCATGCCTCTCCTCGCTTAGCTTTCTGCCGCGGGCGCTGCCTGAGGCGCTGGCAGATGAGATTCAGCGGCTTTGCGCATCTGGCGGCGGTTCTGGAAGAACGTCACCAGCGCTTCTGCGGTGATCAGCAGGATGATGACCGCCTGAATGATACGCACGACTTCAAAACTGACATTGGCGTCACGTTCCATGAATTGCGCCCCGGCGCGCAGATAAGCGTAGAGCATGCCTGTGAACGGGATCACCAGGGGGTTGTTACGCGCCAGCAGCGCCACGACCACGCCTTCAAACGCCAGACCGAGCGAGATGTTGAGCAGGAGCTGCCGGTGAATACCCATGCTGAGATGCGCGCCAGCCAGCCCCGCGATGATGCCGCTGACAGCCATCGAGAGCATGATCGTTCGCCGCGTGTTGATGCCGCCGTAAGCGGCAAATTTCAGGTTAGCCCCGACCATGCGAATTTCATAGCCGAGTGGGGTGCGCGTGACCAGGAACCATACCGCCAGCACCGCCGCGATCACCAGAAAGACGGCGATGGTCACCTGCGTTCCCTGCACGATGACGGGCAGTTGGCCGGATGGAGCAAAATTCTCGGAGGCGATATAGCCTTCCTGCGGCGGCTTGAGCTGGAAGGTGAGCACAAATTCGTAGAAACGGATGGCGATCGTGTTCAGCATCAGCGTCGCCACCAGCTCATTAGCCCCCAGATAGGCTTTCAGGATACCGGGGATCATCCCCCATAAAAATCCTGCCGTCATCGCGGCGACCAGCGCAACCGGGATCATCACCAGCGGCGGCAGCGATGAACCTAACGCCAGGACCACGATACCGCTGATCAGCGCGCCGAGATAGAGCTGACCCTCTGCGCCGAGGCTGAACTGCCGAGCGCGGAAGACGACCGCGATCGCCAGACCGACGATGATCAGCGAAAGCGCGTCCTGAATCCACACTGCCCAGCGGTTGACGCGCCCCAGCGCGCCAAACAGGAAGGCGTCGTAGGCGCGGTTGGTTGCCCCGACCGCTTCTCCGAGGATCGTGCTGATTTCCAGCGGCTCCGGCGTGGTATAGATAGTGTAGAGTCCATCTGCCGGTAGGGTGAAATTCTCGATCACCGCGTCAGTTTCGGAACGAACATCCTGTTCGCGGTAGATCTCAAGCTGTTCGGGGGTGGTGCTGGTTTCGAAGGCGAGCTGACTGCCATCCGGGCCGAGCAGCGCCACCTGCAAGTCAACCGTTGAACGGCGGTTGGCGACATATGCCAGAATGGTGACGACATCTCCCTGCCGTCCTTCGAAGGTGTAACTGGCTTCTGTGACCGGGTTCCGCGCGCCGCGCTGATTGAAGTTATCGCCCCGTGTCCGCCCATATTCCAGATCTGCATCGTTATTTTCGATCGGCTCGACATCGCTCAGCAGCGTCACGCGGAATTCACCCTGGATATAGCGGTTTGCGGTATCCAGGTTGAAAGCCACCGTGACCAGGTAGCCGAGGACCAGCGCCAGCGCAACCGTGAGCAGCACGCGGAGCGCTCCCCACTTCAACTGGACGATGAACAGCGCAACGCTGATCCCCGCCAGCGCGTTGACGAACAGGATGCTCAGGTAATCTGGCGTTGATGTGATCGTCCCGATCAGATCATCCGTCCCCGGACCACCGAACACCCGGTAGCTGATGAATGCCGTGATGATGACAGCGACAACCACGGCAAACGCATACAACCCAATCTGATTTCGTTTCATACGTCACCTGCCCGGTAGGGCACGCTACCGCGCCGCAGCCAGTTCTTCGGGAGTCTGTCGCTGTGCGCCCAGCATGTACAAGCCCAGCTTTTGTTCTGTGAGGTCGGGTGTGTTTGGCAGCACGGCAACGATCTCGCCGTTGTACATGACCATAATGCGATCAGAGAGCTTCATCACTTCCTGCAAGTCAGCCGAGACGAGCAGGATTGCCAGACCCTCGGTACGTTTGTTGACAAGCTGCTGGTGAATGAATTCGATCGCGCCGATATCAACGCCGCGTGTGGGCTGGGCAGCAATCAGCAGGCGTGGATTGCTGGAGAACTCGCGCGCGACGATAACTTTCTGCATATTGCCGCCAGAGAGTGACCCGACGGGCTGCTGATCGCTGGCAGCCACGATGCCGAATTCGCTGATCAACTGGACGCCGTTCTGGTGGATCGCTTCCAGATCAAGCCCGATCCCTTTCGAGAAGGGCGCTCGGTAGTAGCGATCGACGATCAGATTGTCAGCAATGCTGCCGTCGCGCGCCACGCCGTTGGTCAGGCGATCTTCGGGGATATGCGTCACCTTTAGCTCGCGCACGCGGCGCGGTCCCTGGTTGAGCAGCTCTACGCCGTCGATTCTGGCGTGTCCGGCGGTGGCATCCCGCAGCCCGGTGAGGACTTCGATCAGCTCTGTCTGACCATTGCCTTCCACACCGGCGATGCCGAGGATTTCGTTTTCATAGACTGTGAACGAGGCATGATTGACGATGGCGCGCCCCGCTTCATCAGCATAGGTGAGATTATCCACTTCCAGCACAGGTTTGCCGCGCTCGATCGGGGGCTTGTCGACGACCATGAAAACCTCACGCCCGACCATCATGCGCGCCAGTTCGGGGATGCTGGTTTCCTTCGTGACCACCGTACCGACATTTTTCGCGTCGCGCATCACGGTCACGCGGTCGGAGATTTCCATCACTTCGCGAAGCTTGTGCGTGATGAAGATCAGCGTTTTACCTTCCGAGACCAGGTTCCGGATAGCGCTGAACAGATCATCAGTTTCGCGAGGGGTCAGCACCGCGGTCGGCTCATCCAGGATCAGAATCTCTGCGCCGCGGTAGAGTGCCTTGAGGATCTCGACGCGCTGGCGCATCCCCACCGGCACGTTGCCCACTTTGGCGGTGGGATCAACAGCAAGTCCATAGGTGGTGGAAAGCGCCTCAACGTCGCTGATTGTCTTCTTCATATCGACCGTGACGGAACGTTTGGGTTCGCGTCCCAGCGCGATGTTCTGGGCGATGGTGAACGAATCGACCAGCATAAAATTCTGATGCACCATGCCGATGCCAAGATCGATGGCGTGGTGAGGGGTGGGGATGGTGACTTCGCTGCCGCGCAGGTGGATCGTGCCGCTGGTTGGCTGTTCCAGCCCGTAAAGTATCTTCATCAGGGTGGATTTGCCGGCTCCGTTCTCCCCGACGATGGCATGGATTTCACCAGCCTCAACAGACAGGGAAACGTTGTTATTGGCAAGCACGCCGTTGGGGTAAATCTTGACGATGTTATTTGCAGATAATAATGCCATGTTGTTCGCCAGAAGCTTGCAGGCAGGGTAATTATGGCGGTGGGGGAGGGTGTCGCTCACCCTCCCCCGAAAAAATCATGCAGTCTGTTTTGCCGCTAACCCTACATCGCTGCCGCGACGTCGAAATCGGTTTCCGGCATATTGGCGCAGCCCATGCCGACGGTGGCAGGGTTGTCCGGCGAGAAGACGCTGATGACCGAGATATCGCCAGCGATGACCGCTTCTTCAACCGCCGCAATCAGATCCTGAATTTCCTGCGGAGTGGCTTCAGTGTAGATGTCATTGTAGGCGAGACCGACGCCGCCCTCAGCAATACCGAGACCTTCAACCTGACCCACCGGCAGTTCGCCGTCCAGGTACAGCCCGATGGCACGATACAGCGAGACATCGACATTCTTCATCATGCTGGTGAGAATGCGCTCTGCCTGCTCAGGGTTGGTGTCGAGGATGATGGTCGCCTGGTCGCTGTCAACACCGATCGCATAGCGTCCCTGCTCCTGCGCGGCTTCAAAGACGCCGACGCCCGTGCCACCCGCGATCTGGAAGACGATGCTGGCGTTCTGCTCGAACATCGCCAGTGCAATTTCCTTGCCGCGCGCCGGGTCATTCCAGCCGCCGGCATACTGCACCAGAACCTGCGAGTTCGGGTTCACGAGGCATGCGCCCTGCTCATAGCCGACGATGAAGTCGTTGATGACCGGGATGTCCTGTCCACCGACTGCGCCGAGAACCGGGTTCTCCTGGCGCAGCGCTTCCGGCAGACCCATCTGCGTCATCGCCGCGGCATACACACCCGCCAGGAACGAGCCTTCGTTCTGGTTGTAGGTGATCGAGTAGACGTTGGCACAGCCTTCCACGCACAGCGCCGGGTCGTCATACGGCATCGGGGCATCGTAGAAGATGAACGTCTTGTCTGGATACAGGTGCGCGCGCGAAGCCAGGAAGTCAATCATCTGGAAGGTTCCTGCGATCAGGATGTCATAGTTGTCCACATCCGACATCGCGTCCGCCAGCCCGGTTTCCCAGTTCGCCGGGTCAATGCCCAGCTCAACGGTATTCACGTCGGCGTCATATTCATCCATGACCATGTCCATGCCGCGCTGTCCACTGTCGAAGAACGACTTGTCACCCAGCACGCCATTGACGACATAGGTGATCCGCAGGGGTTCATCCTGCGCCATCACAGACGCGGCGGTCAGAACCGTCGCCATTGCGAGAAGGAGAACTACCAGCAACGCTTTCTTCATCTGAATCCCTTTCTGACGTATCCCGACGACGAGCGAGGAATGTCCGTCGTTCTGCGGCTAAATGTACCTTAATGGTCGATGAGTTGTCAAACAGTTTTACGTGAAGAAATGTAAGTTTTTCCGCCGTTTACCCTCCGCGTGATTATAGGGCGTAATTTCTTGTAATATCCTGCGACAAGCCGAGGCACGCCAGCGTATAGTGCGCCATCCACCAGACGGTGGAGCTGATATCGCTCAGGTGTGCCGTCTCTTCAGCGGTATGAGCGCCAATCATCGGCGTGCCGATCATGCCGAGGATCTTTGCCCACCGCCCCAGCGGCAGATCATCGCTGCGAGACATATATCCGGTATTGAGCTGAACGGTTTTCGGTCGTTCTACATTAATGTTCTCGGCGAGGTCGATCGCCATGCGCAGGTAGTTGGGCGGCACGTAGCTGCCGCGTCCCCATGCAGAGACACTTCCGTGAGAGGCCCCACCGCCCATCACTACCGAGGGCGGCGCGATCGCGTGGGCATCGCTGATGATCACGCCGCAGTTGGGCGGCGGCACTGCATAGGCCAGCCGTGCAGCGCCATGCCCGAAAAAGGCTTCCGGATTGCCTTCTTCCTGATCGGTGAAGACGAAGAGCACGCGCTTGCGCGCCCTCTCCAGTGAGTTTTCCACACTCTTGAGCAGCGCCGCGCAGCCCAGGGCGCTGATCACGCCGAGGCAGTTGTCCAGCCCGGTCCCTGTGATGAGATCGCCGTCGCGCTGTGGCTCGGCATCCAGCGTGACAAAATCGTACCAGCGCAGGCTGCCCTGCGTCGGCTCGAATGTCACGACAGTTTCGCCCTGTGTGTTCTGCTCGGCATGCAGGATACCGCGCGCTCCGACCGTGAGTACGCCGTTCTCGAAGCGGAGTGCCTTGGCGCTGGCGGAGTAGGGGTTGGGATAGCGGATGGCGCAGATCGGGTAGAGGATGCGCTGCGCCTCATCCCTGACCTTGAACGTGGGGCGATCCATATGGGCGGGAATGACGATATCGGGCGTCGGCTTGTCTACGCCGATACTGATCCCCAGGTTTCCGGTTGAGCCGATGAAAGGCAAAAACTGATCGCCCAGCCCGATCTCGATCGCGATCGCCGAGATCATCCCGCCGATCGCGCCGGGCAGGGCCGCGCCGCTGCTTGGCGCGTGGGCAGTCAGCAGCATGCGGAGCATTTCCCACAGCCGGTCAGGATCGTTGAACGTCTGACCGCTCAGGCGGCGCAGCAGATCTGGCAGAGCAGAATAGAGCATGTTCAGCATATCGCTTATCCCCGTTCCAGATTGATCAATGGGTGAGACAGGAAAGCCAGCGCCAGCGAAATGACGCTGTGCAGATCATCAAGATGGATCATTTCGAGCGGCGCATGTTTGCTGCGCATCGGGATACCGAGGATCGCGCTGGGGATGCCAAGCGGTGTGGCGATGCGCGCATCGCTCATCAGTCCGTGGACGGCGTCCTGCTGAAAGGGAATGCCGGAGTCGCTGGCCACCTGACGCAGGTGCGCGCGGAGCTTCGGGTTGGCGTGCCAGCCATTCAGCCCGCTGACATACAGGAAATCCACCAGCACGACACCGTTGCCGAGAACGACCGATCCCTTGCCGCGCGTGTCCGGCGTGTCATAGCTGACTGTGCCATCGATCATGATGGCTGCATCCGGCTGGATCGCCGCCAGCGCGGCCTGCGCTCCCCGGCAGGTGGTTTCTTCCTGTGCCGTGCCGACGAAGAAGATCGTGTGCTGCTGTCGCTGCTGATCGGTCAGGCGGCGCGCGATTTCCAGCAGCGCTGCGCAGCCCGCCCGGTCATCCAGGGCAGGGCTGGCGATCACGCCGCCTTCGAGTTCGATCCACTGTGGGGCATAGGTCACAGGTGTCGTGATCTCGACGCTGTGGCCGCCCGTATGGATGTACAGATCGTCGGCGCTGCCGATCGTGTCCCCTCCGCCGGCCTGGTGCTGTGAGCGCACGCCGATCACGCCGGGGATGTCATCGATGTCCGTGTGCAGGCGCACGGCCGTGGAGGGCAGGGCTTTCAGGTTAGCGCCGCCGACAGTGACGACTCCGAAGGTTCCCTCGGCAAGCTGCCGCTTGACCATCAGCCCCACGGTATCCATATGTGCGCACAGAGCGATCCGCGTCGCGCCGCTGCCCACCCGCGCAATCACATTGGCGACTGCATCAATCCTGACCTCATCCACCAGCGGCGTAAGGTGATCTGCAAGGTGACGAGCGAATTTGTCTTCATGACCAGAAATACCGGGGATCGCAGTCAGTTCCCGCAGCAGGTCGCGCATGGTTCAGCCGAGCGCCTGCTTGTAGAGGTCGATCACTCCGTCCATGTGCAGGCTGGTCACCAGCGTGACCGTCTTGCTGGCGGGGTCTTCCAGCCCTTTGAAGTAGTTGATGACCGTCTGCGCGCGCGAGAGCTTCCCCTGAAGTTCGACGCTGATATGGTAGTCGGCGCTTTCCCGGATAACTCCCGGATCGAGCGCGACGGCCATCGCCAGCGGATCAGGGATCAGGTAGCCGTTCAGACCGGGAATGATGCTGGCAAAATCCCGATAGTTGTAGGTGATGCCGCGGAAAGCCTGGGCGCGCGGTGTGGGCAGCCCGATCAGCATGTCATACGCGCTCCACGGCAGCGGGTTGAACAGCGTGGTTTCCCATGTGACCAGCGTCAGATGCGGGAAGCGCTCAAAGACGATTTTCGCCGCTTCCGGATCGCAGTAAAAATTCCACTCAGCGGCGATATAGGGCGCGTTGCCTACGGCAAATGTCGCCCCACCCATCACGATCACTTCCTTGACCTTGCTGGCAAAGGTGGGGTCGATCGTCTGCGCGAGCGCCACGTTCGTCAGCGGAGCCAGCGTCACCAGCGTGATCTCGCCCGGCGCATCGTTGACGGCTTTCAGCAGCGCATCCACCGCGTGCATCGGCTCAACTCCGCGAGTCGTGATCGGGCGTTCCGCCCAATCCCCCATGCCGTCATGTCCGTGGATGTGCGGCGCTTCCGGTTCCCAGACTTCGATGAAGGGGCGCGGCACACCGCGGTAGATCGGCACATCCTTGCCCATGATATCGACTACGGTGCAGACATTGCTGATCACCTTGTCTACATGCACGTTGCCGGAAATCGTGGTGATGCCCTCCACCGTCACATCGGGGTGACCGAGCGCCAGCATGAGCGCCTGCGCATCGTCGATTCCGGCGTCGGTGTCAATCATCAGTCGCATGATCGTCGTTCCTGTTTGGGTATGTGGTCGCGGTCTTGCCGCGTTATCAGTCCGCTGCGACTATAACCGGAAACCCAGCCCAGCGTCAAAAATGGAATCATGGCACGATCACGGTGCGCAGCAGCCGATCGAGCACGATCAGCCCGCTCAGTGAGTGGACGCCGTGCCCAGTCTGGAAACCCTGGCTCAGCCGCCAGTCATGCGCGTAGAACGTATTCATATGCACGCCATCGCCAAGCAGTCCGCGACCGGGGATCGTCCCTGCCAGCAGATCGAAATCCCACAGCGGGATGCTCATGTCGTAGGCGATCTGGCGGATGATCTCATTGTTGATGTTGCTGCCTTCATGCCGGTCCGGCTTGGTTCCCAGCACCGGGATCACCCCGTGATCGATGCTGTACTGCACGATTTCCCGCAGGCTGCGCTCAAAGTAGCGCGGCACGCCGACATCGTTCGAGCCGAGCCGGATGAACAGGATGCTGGGCCGGTTCAGGCGGAACTCGCAGGCGATCAGCGTTTCCGCCGGGGCGCAGCGCCGGTCAGACCACATCGAGTCGAAGATGCTCCACGAGTGCAGCCCGACGCGCACCGCCACGCTGTCACGGGCGAACGAACCACGGAACCACTCGATCGTCGTTTCCAGCGCCGCGAAATCCCCCAGATGATAGCCTCCCGGCTGATCGAAGCGATCCATGAAGAAAGGACTCTCGATCGTGCTGTCCCCCAGCTTGGAGAAGGCACGGGCATTGTTGCCCAGCGCCTGCCCATTGGCGAAGATGATCTGTGCGTTGGCGATCACGTTCGGGGGCAGGGGCAGGATCTGATCGAGCGGGATGCCGTTGATGTTATCGGGCAGTCCCGGCAGTGGTGTGGGCGGCGGCGTGAAGGTCGGCGGCAGGTCCTGCGCAGCGGGGATATCCGGCGCGAGTGTGGCGACGGCCGGCGGATTCGGGTCGATCGTCGGCGCGGTCGTCAGCAGATAACTGACTGTGGGATCGAAGGTGGGTGTGAGGGTCGGCGGGATGGGCGTTGTGGTTGGCGCTGGAGTGTGGGTGGGCATTGGGGTGAACGTCGCTGTCGGGATAGGTGTCGGGTAACCTTCCAGCGGGATGATCAGCACTTGCCCGACCTGGATGCGCCGTGGATTGGTCAGCCCATTGACGGCGATGATCAGCTCCATCGTCGTGTTGTACTGCTGTGCCAGGCGGAAGACGTTATCACCGCGCTGGACGGTGTGAAAGGTGGCGTTGGCGACAGCTTCCGGTGAGAGTGTGGGCGTCACTGCCTGAGCGACGGCAGACGGGGGATGAAGGGTCAGAACACTGCCCGCAATCGACAGCAGTCCACACGCCACAATGACACAAAGGCACACTTTTCGACGCATGAAATAAAAAATCCCCGAAGGCTTTTGAGGATTATATGCCTTCAGGGATGTTCACGCCAACGGCTTTCAGGATAGAAACAAGGCTAGAGTCCTGATTCCTTTGCCTTCTGCGCCGTCCAGCCTTCATCTTCGCGCTGAGAGGCGGTTGCCTGATGCGGCGCTTCCACCAGCGCGAACAGGATGAAGATGACCATGCTCACGCCGACGATCGCAAACCCCGTGACGACTGCCCGGACGAATCCACCGCCCATCAGAATGGTCAGGATGGACGTGATCGGCATGCCGGAAAAGACGGCTGCGCCCAGATAATGCAGCGCGCGGGCTGGCGCGCCGCCGTGGATCTTCTGTTCCCGTGCTGACTTGCGCGCGACGAAGTAACCGGCGATCACCCCGACAACCGCCCCGATCATGACCGGAACGTACCAGTTTTCCATCGGGTACATACTGGAATCCGCCTTTTTTAGTGAACCGGGTAGACGAATGGCGCGGTGATCGGATTGCTGGCGAGCAGCACGAAGACCACGATCAGCGTCAGCGCGATGATCAGCGGCAGCATCCAGTAGAGCTTGCGCCGCCACAGAAAACCAAGCAGTTCACCCCACACCCCAAGACGGGAAAGCATATCACGCATGGAACCCCCTCATTTGAGCGGCTTTTTGACGAGAAATGGACCCAGAACGAGCTGATCGATATCGCTGTTCCGGAAGGTGTTGAAGGCGTCCTTTGGCGAGGTCACGATCGGTTCCCCGCGCAGGTTGAACGATGTGTTCAGTAGCACCGGCACACCGGTGAGCTGACCGAAGCGTTCGATCAGCCCGTAATAGCGCGGGTTGGTCTCGCGCTCGATCGTTTGCAGGCGTCCCGTCCCCATATGGCAGACAGCCTGAAGCTGATCCTGCTTGTCCGCCTTGATCGGGCTGACCATCAGCATGTAGCGCGGCGCTTCGTGCGCGGCGACTTCAGGATAGTCAAAGTACTCTGGCGCGCGCTCGCGCAGGATGACCGGCGCGAATGGACGGAACGGCTCGCGGAATTTGATCTTGGTGTTGACGACTTCCTTCATACGGTCGAAGCGCGGGTCTGCCAGGATGCTGCGGTTGCCCAGCGCGCGGGGACCCCATTCGAAGCGCCCCTGGAAGAAGCCGATCACCGCTTCCTGGGACAGGCTGTCCGCCAGTTGATCGAGCAGTTGATCATCACGGTCTTCAAACGATTCGTAGGTGATGCCTTTTTCATCCAGCCAGGCGCGAATCTGGTTGTCGGTGTAGCTCTCACCCCAGTAGGCGTGCGGCATCACCCACTTGCGCGGCTTGTTGAGCACCAGATGCCACGCCCAGAGCGCCGCGCCGAGCGAACCGCCATCATCCCCGGCGGCGGGCTGGATGTAGATTTCGTCGAACGGCGTCTCGTTGAGCAGCCGCCAGTTGGCTTTGGTGTTCAGCGCAACGCCGCCCGCCATGACCAGCTTGTTCTTGCCCGTGATCCGGTGCAGATGATTGGCGATGCGGATCAACGCGTCTTCGGTCACCTGCTGAATACTGGCAGACACATCGGCGTAGTACTGGTTGCGCTCCATGGCAGCTTTTTCGGCAGCGCGTTCCGGATTGGTCGCCATGGTGAAAAAATCGCCTTCAGCTTCGCGCTCCGGGCCGAAGAGGTCGATGAATTTCTGGCTGTAGGTGCGGTTCACCGAGTAGTGATAGCTGAAGTATTCCATATTCAGCCGGAAGCTGCCGTCAGATGCATCCTGATGAAACAGCTTTTCCACCTTGTCCACATAACGGGGCGTGCCGTAGGGGGACATGCCCATCACCTTGTACTCGCCGTTATTGACGCGGAAACCCAGCCACGCTGTGAACGCTGAGTACAGCAAGCCGATCGAATGCGGGAAGCGCTCTTCGTGCAGCAGCGTGATGTCGTTGCGCCCCTCAGTCTCGCCATCCCAATAGCTGGTGGCTGTGCCCAGCGTGGTCGTCGTCCACTCACCAACGCCGTCAACGGTCAGCACTGCCGCATCGCGGAACGGGCTGGCGAAGAAGGCGCTTGCCGCATGGCTCATGTGATGGTCGCAGAACAGGATCTGATCTGGCCGGATCTTTAGTTCCTTCTGGATCAGGCTCTTGACCCACAGTTTCTCATTCAGCCAGCCGACCATCGCCTCGCGCCAGAAGCTGGCCGAATGTGGGAAGGTGTTGAGCGTCATTTGCAGGATGCGCTCAAATTTGACCAGCGGCTTTTCGTAGAAGACGGCGTAATCAACGTCTTCCCCGCGGATACCGGCGGCACGCAGGCAGTAATCGATCGCCTGCGTCGGGAAGCTGTTATCGTGCTTTTTGCGGCTGAAGCGTTCTTCCATCGCCGCTGCCACGATCTCGCCATCCTTGATCAGTGCGGCGGAAGCATCGTGGAAAAAGCAGGCAATACCGAGGATATACATACGTTTATCGTGTCCCTGGTTTATCCCTGACGGCGGGCGGCTTCAAGCTGGTTATCGACGGGTTCTCGTTCCAGCCACGCGGGCGTGGTCGGTTTCAGCAGCAGCGGGTCGGTGCGGAAGCGGGAGAACAGCGCAAATGGCGCAACGATCGTGAAATAGAAGATCGTGGCGATGGCGCGACCCTGATAATCGCCATAGATTTCCGAGACCTTGCGGAATCGTTTCCATGCAAGCTGAAGAATGCCGGGCAAGGGTGTCTACTCCGTGATCTTGCTGACCGCCTTCATTCTACAGGTCAGACCGGGTGAATCTCAAGGTACGCCTGTCAGGCGCAGAATGTCCCCTTTGTAATCCACCAGATAAAGCTCGCCCGCTTCATCTTCGCCAAAGGATGAGATCTGACGTTCCGTTTCCTGGAACAGAGCATGCTGCCAGTTCCCGGCGGCATCGCGCCACAATGTCCAGACGAAGCCGTTGCAGTAATCTCCGTAGAAGTAGTACCCGTTCAGTTCCGGCAGGGCGCTTCCCCGGTATACATAGCCTCCGGTAACCGAACAGCCTTCCGAGTGGGAATAGGTTGCAACCGGTTCGGTCATGGTAAAGCCGTTCGGCGCTTCGCCAGCGTGCAGCAGCAGCCCTTCGTACACGCTCCAGCCGTAGTTTTCACCGCCGGGGCTGCCGGCTGGCTGGAAATTGATTTCCTCGACCATCCACTGACCGACCTCACCGATATACAGATCGTCAGTGGCGCGGTCAAAACTGAAGCGCCACGGATTGCGCAGACCGTATGCCCAGATCTCCGGCAGAAAGTCAGGCTGATCGACAAACGGATTATCCGGCGGGACGGCGTAGGTGGCTTGTCCGCGAACATCGAGCCGCAGCAGTTTGCCGAGCCAGGTTTGCCCGGACTGCCCGTTGCCGCTCTGATCGCCGATACTTCCGCCGTCGCCAAAACCGGCGTACAGATAGCCGTCTGGGCCGAAGGCGATCTGTCCCCCGTTGTGGTCATAGGCTGGCTGGACGAGTTCCAGAATGATCTCGCCGCTGTTCGGGTCGGCGCGGTTGGGGTTGGTGGCGCTGGTGCGGTAGCGCGCAATCCGCGAGTCGCCGCGCATGTCCGTGTATGAGACGTAGAATGTTCTGTTCGTGCGGTATTCCGGGTCAAAGGCGATGCTCAGCAAGCCCCGCTCGGTGTAAGTGCCGCGCTGCACATCGGCCGAGATCAGCGTCGAGATGTCGAGAAATGGTTCATCGCGCTGTGTGCCGTCCGGCTCGATGATCCAGATCAGCCCATACTGCTCAACCCCGAACAGCCGTCCGCTGCCATCCCCTGCATGGGTGATGAACACGGGGTTATCAAAACCGCTGCTGAAGACTTCCCACTGGTAGGCACTGCCATCAGGGGCAGCATCATGCGCCAGCACCGGCGGGATGGCGGGTGCGGCGCTGATCACAGCGGGAGGCTCAACATGCGCCGTCAGCCCGAAGGACAGCAGCACAGCACCAACGACCAGCGTCACCACCAGCAGCGCGATCAGCAGTCCTCCGGTGATTGCGCAGCCGAGGATAAGGGCATCAGAACGATTTTCTTCCATCGGGGATAGTCCATGCACAAACTGACTTTGGATTGAGAATTTTAGCGCAAATGTTAGAATTTGTGCAGAATGAGGAGCCTTATGAAAGTTAAGCTCATGCTCAGAACCCTGTCATTTCTCACGCTGCTTCTTGGGGCAGCGTGTGCCAGCGCTCCCGCACCCGCCGCTACACCCGTTCCGCCTGCCCCTACTGTAATGTCTGCCAACAGCGTCACCGCCAATGCGCAGTGGACGCCGGTCATCCGTGAATTTAATGGCATTCCGATGGTGCAGGTTCCGCCGGGTTGTTTCATGATGGGGCATGATGCCGGGCGTCGCAATGAGCGCCCTGCGCATGAGATCTGCTTCAGCGCGCCGTACTGGATCGACCAGACCGAGATGACCAATGCGCAGGTCGGCTCAACGGGCAACTTCCCCGGCGATAACCGCCCGCGTGAAAATCTGACATGGTTTGAAGCTGTCGAATTCTGCGCGGCGCGCGGCGCTCGCCTGCCCAGCGAAGCCGAATGGGAATATGCTGCGCGCGGCCCTGACTCGCTGATCTATCCGTGGGGGAACACGCTCAACCCGCAGGCGCTGATCTTCGATCAGAACAGCGGCGGGCAGACGGCGGATGTGGGCAGCCGTCCGGCGGGGGTCTCGTGGGTCGGCGCGCATGATATGTCCGGCAATGTCCTGGAATGGGTTAGCAGTCAGTATCGGCGCTACCCGTATAACGCGCACGACGGACGTGAAAACCTGAGCGATACCACCGCACTGCGAGTCTATCGTTCCGGCTGGGGCAGCTATATCGATTTCGGCGTCAGCGCGGCGAAACGCTTCTATGCAGACCCGAATTACCGTGACTGGTTCATCGGGTTCCGCTGCGCGCGCGATTTCCAGCCCGGCGATGATGCCTGATCTGTGAGGACACAACATTCATGAGCGGACGATTCTCTGCCGGGCTGTGGTTCGCCAGCCTGATCCTCGGCGCGGCGGCAGTCATTTTCGGCAGCACACCTGAACCTGCGCCGTGGCTGGGGCTGATCGCTGCGCTGCTGCTGATCAGCGCGGCGGGGCAGTTTATACCGTCTGCCCGCCGCTTGATTGGCGCGCCTGCCCGCTGGGTGCGGCGCAGCGGCGTTCGCTTCTGGTTCACGCTGCTGATCTATCTCGCTGTCGTGATCGGTCACTGGGTCGCGTTTTATCAGCCGACCAACGGGTGGGGCATTTCTGGTGTCGAGTATGCGCTGCTCCTGTGCGGGATGTGGGGACTGCTGTATCTGATCGGCTTTGATGCGGAGCGCGAGCAGTTCATGGCGATGGGGCGGCAGCTCTCAAAGAGTAAATGGAGCGGCGTACTGGTCACGCTGACAACGCTGATGCTGCTTTTCTGGGGGGCAGAGGCGTATCTGCGCCTGTTCTACATCACCACGGACGGCTTTTCGTTCACGGCGATGAATTACTACTGGTATCGCAATTTCGGCTGGGCGCAGGAAAATTCGCTCGGCTACCGTGATCATGAGCCGCAGCCCGATCGCGAAGGGCTGACGCGCGTCGCCATCGTGGGCGATTCGTTCGCGATGGGGCACGGTATCAATGACCTCGATGCGTCCTTTCCGCAGATCCTGGAGCGGGAGCTGGGCGAGAATTATGATGTCAACCTGATCGCCCGCAGCGGTTGGGATACCGACGTGCAGATGTACAACCTCGATCAGTATCCCTACCGTCCGGATGTGGTCGTGTTGTCGTACTATCTGAACGACATCGATCACCTGCTGACCGCGCCGGAAGAAGACCCGAATAACCGCTTCGACTTCCCGGAAAACCCCACGCTTTCGTGGTTCATCCTCAACTACTTCACGCCGAACTACGTCTACTACAATCTGCTTCAGTTCACGTCCCCGGTGCGGACGCGCAACTTCTTCGACGATCTCGTCAATGCGCACCTCGATGATGAAAAATGGTCGCGCCAGGCGCAGCTTCTGTACGAGATCGTGCTCTGGACGCGGGATCATGACGCCGAGCTGATCGCGCTGCTGTGGCCGAATATCATCGGCGTTGACGCATCACGCCCGGCGCTCGACCGGCTGAATGCCTTCTTTGCCGAGCAGGGGGTGACTGTCGTCGATATGAGCGCCCCGATCCTCGCCAACGCGGGCAACCCGGCGCTGATCGTCAACAGCTTCGACACGCATCCCGGCCCGCTGTCCCAGCAGCTTGCGGCGGATGGGCTTTATCAGGCGATCATCGCGCTTCAGCAGGAAGCATCGTAAAATGGAAACAGCCCGCTCAAACTCAGCGGGCTGTTTTTTTTACTGCGCAAAATCGGGTTGCCGTCTACTGTCCGGAGATGTAGCTGCCTTCGGTGACGCCGCCGCCGCTGCAGCCGCCGCCGTCAAAGCGCAGCGTGTAGATCTTGCCGATGGCATCCGGTCCCGCGTTGATCTGAAGCTCACCGCTGCTCAGGCGATACAGCGCAACGCCGTCGTTCTGGCGGATCAGCGTGTTGCGGTCAGTCGCCGGGAAGCGTTCGAGCGTCAGGTTGTTGACGCGCAGCACCAGCCGCCCTGCGCCGTCCGCGCCGATGCGCCATGCTTCGAGCGAGCAGGTGATATTCGGGTCATCGAAGCTGCGGGTATAA
Source organism: Anaerolineae bacterium CFX9 (assembly GCA_030263515.1). GTDB lineage: Bacteria > Chloroflexota > Anaerolineae > Aggregatilineales > Phototrophicaceae > Flexifilum. Next base: position 27,969 of record SZPD01000004.1, read on the forward strand.
ACGGCGTAAAACTCCACGCCCTGGCAGTTCAGGCGGCGGTCGTTTTCACACTCACAGGGGTTGCAGGCTTCTGCCGTGCTCACCGTCGCGGATGAATTCACACCGATGACCGCACCGAAGCCCAGCAGCAGCGCCAAAACCACCATGAAAGGCAGGATGCGCGTTGTGAACAGTCGCAAAAGCATTGTCGTTTCCTTTCGAGACTTTTATAATGCTTCCATGCTGACTCTATCGAATTGCCAGTTCGTTTGCTAGCGCGATTTTGAAATTTCCTCCTCGTTTTCGGACTGCTGCGGCTGCTCTGGCAGCTTATTCAGCGCTGGCGCTGCTGACGCTGCACAGCCTGATCTTCGCAACAGGGACCCAGGTCGCCGGTTTCGATTACTTCAACTATAACTGGAATTTCTGGTGGATACGCTACGCTTCCACGACGCCGGGACTCAATATCTACCTCAATGATTTTGTGATGTACCCGGCGCTCAGCAACTATGGTTACCACGCGCTGACCGCCGTCTGGTATCCCGTCTGGGCGCTGCTGGAACCGGCTTTCGGCACGCTGACGGTGATCTCGCTGATCATCTTCCTCGGCTGCGTTCTCAATGGCTGGACGACTTTCCTGCTGCTTCGCGATGAAGGGGTTGCGCCGGGGCTGGCGTTCATCGGCGGCGCGGCGCTGCAAGTCCTGCCGATCTCGCGCTACTTCTACTACAACACGCATCTCAATCTGATGGACTGGTTCTGGCTGCCGCTGGCGCTGCTCACCTGGAAGCAGATCGCGCTGGCGGCAAGGGCGGGACGGCTGCCACGTGTGATCGCCTGGAGTCTCATTTTCGGCGTCATGCTGTGGGGTGTGCTGCTGACCGATCTCCAGTTCCCGATCTTCGTGGCCTTTGCGCTTGTGCCATATGGTCTGCGTTCGCTGATCGGGCATCCGCGCCGGGTCTGGCTGATCGCTGGCGGCGCGCTGGCGCTGAGCGTCGGCGTCGGGCTGGGCTGGTTTGCCGGTCCTCTGCCCTACATCCTGCGCTTTCAGGGTGAGCTTGTGCCCGGCCCTGCTGAAGATCGACCGGGCATTGCCATTCCCCAGGGCTTTCTGAGCATGGCGGAAGGCTGGTGGAACTGGAATGAGCCATCTTTGGGCGCGTTCGTCCCTGCGGTGGTGGCGCTGGCGGTGGTTATCAGCCTGACGCGCTGGCGCGAGAGGCTGGCGCGCGGACGCTGGTTCTGGTTCCTCGTCATGATCCCGCCGCTGGTGTTCGCCATCGGGCCGACGCTGATGCTCGGTGAGACCGCCGTGCCGTTGCCCTACCGCTTCCTGCACACGCTGACCAACGGCATGTTCCGTATGCCGTGGCGGCTTGCCCCGATCGCGGTCATCGCCGGCTTGATCTTCGCCGGGCTGACGTTTACGCCGCTCTGGCGGCGGCTCATCACCGCGCGCCGGCTGGCGATCAGCGCTGCGAGCATCCTCGCGCTGGCGCTGGCGGTGCGTGTCTACGAATCAGCGCCGCTGATGCCCGTCCTTTATCCCTACAGCTTTTACGAAGATATGCGCCGCGAGACAGGCGGCGTGCTGGACGAGTACGCGGTCTATGAAGTGCCGACCGCGGCCGCAACCGGCGAAGTTATCCTCGGAGACTGGCGCGCTGTTCAGCTTCAGTGGTATGGCATGACGCATCAGAAGCGGATGTTTAACGGCTTCATCTCGCGCGCGCCGATCGACCAGTTCTGGTATATCGTGCAGGATGATCCGATGATGGCGTGGCTGGGCCAGCGCCGCCCGCTGGAACCGGAAATCGTCGCCGGGCAGATGCGCGATCGAGTCCTCAACGACCGGATCGGCTATTTTGTCGTCCATACCAACCTGATCGGGCGTGAAACCGCCACGATTCAGGAAATCGTCGGCTTCTTTAACCAGCTCGATGATCTGCTCTGCCATTACACCACGGAGGGCGACGCGATCGTTTATCGGGCGCGCTGGCTGCCGGAATCAGGCTGCCCTTCACGCACACCGCCGCAAACCGCGGACGGGGTTTATGTGATCGATATCGGCACGCCGGGCGATGAGCGTTATCTTGGCTGGGGCTGGCATTGGGCGGAACGCATCTTTGACCTGACGCTGCGTTGGGCGGGGGAGTATCCCGAAGCGCGGCTGTATGTCGATCTGCCGCCCGATGATTATGTGATGACGATCATGGCGCAGTCGTTCTGGGAAGATCGTGTTGTGCGCTTGCAGATCAACGGAGCGGACGTGGGCGAGCCGGTCACCATCACGACTGACGCCCTGCGCCCGTATGCGTGGTCAATTCCGGCAGACGCGCTGGCCAGCGGGCAGCACATCGAGATCGCGCTGATCTACGATGAAGTGACTGTGCCTGCCGAAGTCGGCCAAAGCGCCGATCCGCGCCGGCTGGCGATCAGTGTGGACAGCGTGAGTTTTGCGCGTGAGCAGCAATAGCCTGCGCCGCGAGGCGCTGCTGTTCGGCTTCTTTGCTGGTGTCGCTGGTCTGGGCTTGTGGCATCCGCTGCTTTTCGCCGGGACGCATATCGGCGATACGCTGCCCACCGACTACTACCATTTTCACTGGAATTACTGGTGGATTCGCCATGCGCTCACGCATGGGCTGCCCGTTTTCGAGACGAATTACGTCCTTGCGCCGTTCACGACCAATCTCGCCTATCATACGCTGACGCCGTTCTGGTATCCCGTCTGGGCGCTGCTTGAGCCGCTGACGGGCACGTTCGTCGCCATGAACATCCTGTTCGTGCTGGCGATCGGGCTGAGCGGGTATGCGGCGAGCGGCTGGCTGCGCGATCTGCATGTGCCGCTGAGCCTGTCGCTGGCAGGCGGTGTCCTCTATATGCTGACGCCCGCTGTGCTTCTGGCGGCGTTCATCAACAACATCAACTATGTCAGCCTGTTCTGGTATCCGGCGCTGCTGCTCGTCTGGCGGCGCGCGGCGGAATCAGGCGGATATGCGCGCTGGGCGTGGGCGGCGCTGATGGGTGCGTCGGTGTACGCCATGCTGATGACCGATTATCAGCATGCGCTGTTTGCCGCGTTCCTGATCGTGCCATATGGGATGCTGCTGCTGATCCGCGCGCAGACGTGGCGGGCGCGCGCGCAGCAGATCGCGGCAGGGATAGCTGCGCTGGCTCTGGCGCTGCTGCTGTTCTGGCTGGCTGGCCCGCTGGCATATCTGCTCACGTTCGATCGCTCGCAGCTTTCGCCGCAGAGCATCGACAGCGCGCGCGGCATTCCGTTTCCGCTTGGTTATGTCGTTCATCTGTCCGCCTACAGTCGGGATGTTTCGCTGGGCTGGCTGGCGCTGCCCGCTGCGCTGATCCTGCTGGCGCTGGCGGCTGCCCGCCGGGTGCATGTGCCCGGACGCGCATGGTTCTGGCTGGCGCTGAGCCTTCCGCCGCTGCTGCTTTCGCTGGGGCCCTCGGTTACGCTGGGCGAGACCGTGATCACCACGCCTTACGTCCCGTTCCATGAACTTTTTGGCGGCTTGTTCCGCAGTCCGGCGCGTTTTTCCCCCGTCATCCTTCTGGCGCTGCTGGCCTTCATCGGGCTGGCGCTGAAGTCTGCGCTGCCGGCGCGGCGTGCCAGTCGGGTCGCCGTGGGCGCAGCGCTGGTGCTGGCTGCGCTGATCGACGTGCGCATCTTTGAGCCGATGCCGCTGCGCCCTGTGGCTCCGCACTACGCATTCTATGAGGCGATCGGGCGCGAAACGGGCGATCCGTATGATGACATGGTGATCATCGAAATCCCGAACGCAGGCGGATCGGGTGAGGCCTGGGTTGGCGAGTTTCCGCCGATGGAGACGCAGCTCTACGGCATGACGCACGGCAAGCGGATGCTCAATGGCAGTATCGCCCGCGCGCCGCTCAGCCATTTCTGGTACTGGCTCTATGACGATCCGCTGCTGGCGTGGCTGGGGCAGCGCCGCTACCTGGAGCCGGAAGCCGTGCGCGCGCGTCTCGGAGAGGTCATCGACACGTGGCCGGTTGGCTATCTGGTGCTGCATCAGCGCTATCCCGGTCTGGAAGCGCCCGTCAACGTTGAGATGATCGGCTGGCTGAACGCGCAGGCGGATCTCATCTGCCCGGTCTGGGTGGAAGACGACGCCATCGTGTATCGCACACGCTGGCATCCTGCGGGCTGCCCGGCGCGCACGCCGCCGCAAACCGGAGCTGGCGAGTACGTCATCGACATCGGCGCGCCGGATGATGTGCATTATCTCGGCTGGGGCTGGCATCGTGCTGAACAGGTGGGCGGGCTGGAGGTTCGCTGGACGGGGCAGCATCATCCCGCAGGCTGGGATCCGCTGCCTTCTCCG
>SZPD01000360.1 GCA_030263515.1 Anaerolineae bacterium CFX9
CGCATCCCGGAAGGGCTGATCGTCACGCCGAGCCGGGTCGATTACCACCAGATCACGCCCGATGACATGGTGATCGTCAGCCCGTCCGGCGACATTCTCACCGGGCATCGTGTGCCCAGCTCCGAGACCTCTGTCCATCGCCTGATCTACAATGCCCGCCCGGATGTGCAGGCGGTGTTCCATACCCACGCCTTCTATGCCACGGCACTCTCGTGTCTGCACGAAACGATCCCGGTAATCGTGGAAGAACAATCGCAGGTGATCGGCGCGGAGATCCGCTGCTCGCGTTATGTTCCTGCGGGGCAGCACCTGGCGCTTGGGGAAGCGGTGGCAGAAGCGCTGGGCGAGAGCAACGGCGTGCTGCTCGCCAATCACGGCGTGGTCGCCTGCGGTCGCAGCATCGAGGATGCCCTGTTCACCGCGCAGGTGATCGAGCGCGTGGCGCATATGCATCTGCTGACCCGCACGCTCGGCGGCGCAGTGCCGATCCCGCCCGAATATGTGCGCAGCGAGCGCGAGCGCTGGCTCTACAAGTATGGCACGAGCGCCGATCATGGCTGAGCCGCGCTTCGACTGCATCAGCTTGGGCGAGGTGATGCTGCGCCTCTCGCCGCCGCGCTATGAACGTCTGCGGCGGGCGCGCTCGCTGGACATTCAGGTCGCAGGCGCTCAGCTCAACGTGGTCGCCAATCTGGCGCGCCTCGGCAAGCGAACGGCTTTCATCTCCAGACTGCCGGACAGCGAGCTTGGACTGCTGGCGCGCGATATGTGCCTGAGCTACGGTATCGACATGACACACGTCCCGTTGATACCGGGGGCGCGCATGGGACTCAATTTTCTGGAATTTTCCGGCACGCCGCGCGCGCCCGTCGCCATCTTCGATCGGCGAGACAGCGCCGCCAGCACCCTCAGCCCCGGAGATTGCGACTGGGCAGCCCTTGCGGGGCAGACGCGCATTGCCCATACCGATGGCATCGTCCCGGCGCTGAGTGAAAGCTGCCGGGCAGCAGTTCAGGCATGGCTGGAAGCGGCAAAAGCGGCAGGCTGCACCGTCAGCTTCGATGTCAACTATCGCGATCACTTGTGGACGCCGGAAGCCGCGCGCGCCTGCTGGGAAACGCTCCTGCCGCTGGTGGATATCCTCGTCACCAGTCAGGGGGTGACTGAAGCGGTGTTCGGCGTCACCGGAAGCGACGCAGAGATTGCGCAGTGGTATCACGAGACGTTCGGCTGCCGCTGGGCAGTTGTGACCACGCGGGAAATTCACGGCGTGCTGCATGGCGCATGGAGCAGCGCCGCGTGGGCAGATGGGCATCTCATCCGCGGAAGACGTTACGAATTTGACGCGATCGACCGGTTCGGCACAGGGGATGCCTTCCTTGCCGGGCTGCTCTACGGCTATCTGGAGCGGGATGCCCCCCAATTCGCGCTCGATTTCGGGAATGCGGCTTGCGCGCTGGCGCACACGCTCGAAGGCGACGTGGCGCATCTCCGCCCCGAAGAAGTGCTGTCTTTGCTCAAAACACAGATTGATCTGCGGGTGAAACGATGATCGAACTCATGAACAGGCGTGAACTAGCCGTCTACCTGACCAAAGCCACAGGCGTACTGCCTGCCATCAAACTCAAAAATGCGGCCGATCTGCTGCCCTATGCGCAGGCGATGATCGACGGCGGTATCCGCGTCCTCGAAGTCACGATGACGACGCCCGGCGTACTGGATGCCTTCCGCGCCATCAGGCGTGAGTTCGGCGATGCGCTGCTGCTCGCTTCCGGGACTACGCTCGATGCCAGCGCAGCTTACGCGGCGATCCTGGCAGGCGCGAGTATCTGCGTCTCGCCCGCGGTCGTGCCGGATGTGATCGCCACGGCAAAACGCTATGGCGCGGCATGCTTCTGCGGGGCTTACACCGCCACGGAAGTGCTCGCCGCGATGACGGCGGGGGCGGATATGGTCAAGATTTTTCCCGCGGCGCTCGCCGGCCCTGCCTACATGGCAAACCTGAAAATGGTCTTCCCGGAAGTCAATCTGATCCCGTCCGGCGGCATCAATCTCGAAACTGCCGGAGAGTACATCCGGTATGGCGCGGCGGCTATCTCCGGCGCGCGCAACTTTTTCGATGTCGCCCAGGTCGAGCAGCACGGCGCTGCCTGGGTCACCGAGCAGGCAAAGCGCTATATCGCGCGGGTTGCCGAAGCGCGAGCCACCGCCTACCCGCTCCCCTGATCAGCCAGCCGCAGCAGGAAACGCTCGCCGGGGCGCAGGATGTGGTAAGACAGCCCCGCCGCATGCGCCAGCGCGGCGAAATCGGCAGCATCCGCCGTGTTGAAGGTGAACATGTCGTAGTGATGCGGGATGACATGGCGAATGCTGGCTGCCTGTGCCAGAGCGACGGCTTCCTCCGCATTCATGTTCGGCGGCACACGCAGCGCCTGCAAGCGCGGGCTGGTTCCGTTGATCGGCAGAAATCCCAGATCGAGATCGAAAGCGCGCAGGCGTTCCGCCAATCCGTCATAGACCAGCGTATCGCCGCTGAAATAAACCCGCAGCCCGTCCACCTCAAACACATAGCCGAGAAACGGATAGCCCGCCGCTTCATCATAAGCCAGATCAGGGTGCGCCGCCGGGATACAGTGCACCGTCATTGTGCCAATTTGCAGGCTCTGATCGCCGTGCGCCGGGATCAGCCGGTCACGCGGCAGCCCAAGCCCTGCCGCATACTCGATCACAGGATTAGGCAGAATGAGATGCGCCTCTGGCGACGCAGCAAACACCGTCGGCAGCGTGCCGGGGTCGAGATGATCCGAATGTCTGTGGCTGGAGAAGATCCAGCGCGCATCCTTCAGGTCAGGCCCCTGTAACGGAGCTTCGGTCATCCGGATATGCGGCATTTCGGTATTGGCATACTTGGCGGTGAGGTGATCGGACAGATACAGATCGGTGTACCAGAGCATCGACACCGTTTTGAGCGCATAACCGCTCTGCCCCAGCCACCACACAGCGATCTCGCCGGCGTCAGGCTGTGTGGCGGCAATCTGATCCAGCAGCGCCGCGCCGCTGAGAACAGGTCTGATCATCGGGAATTTCTCCATAACATGCTGTGCCGGGCTGTCTGTCCTGTCGAACTGATGCAAGCATAGGTCATGAGATGATCTGTATGCAAGCCCTGATGCAGGGATACAGGCGATAGTTACAGGCCGCCGTCAGTTCGATTTGCCATAACAGAAAACAATGCTATAACAAAGGTAACTTCGTCGTGCCGTTTTGTCAGTTTGGACATTCTCTACTTCGAAGCCTACATCAACTTCAGTCTGGGGAGATCGGACATATGAAAAAGTTGGCTCTTTTACTCATTCTGGCTGTTCTGGTCAGCGCTGCCGCGAGTACTGCATTTGCGGGAACCTTCAACGCCAGTGGATTTGTCGGTCCCGGTGATCCAACGCTGCTGGTCGGCATCATTGTGACGCCGAACTGCACCGGAGGATATGGCAGCGTAGATGTCTTTTATGATATCTACGAGTTCCAGGTTGATACAGATGGCTCGTACACAGTCAGCGTCTTCAGCGCTGGTGGAAATACCGCCTTCTATCTGATCGCCAACACCTTCGATCCGGGTGCTGTTGCCACAAACTGCATCGCGGCGAGCAACACTGGCAATCCCCAGGTAGTTTCCGCACCGCTGACAGCAGGAAGCACTTATTTCGTGGTGATCATCGACGATACGTTTGCGCAGACCGGACACAACTACGATCTGACGATCAGCGGACCTGGCGAAATCTATGTCGGTGGTCTGCCAACAGTACCTGCCTGCCCGTACCCGCTGCCAGCAGGTTCGGTGATCCGGAGTGTTCCGGCTGGCGCGCCGACCTTCTTCGCCCCTGACCTCGGCAGCCAGATCAGCAATCTGACCCTGCCGCCCGGCACGTGGTACATCAGCGAGATCGAAGGCGACTTTGCGCTGGTCTGGATCGCCTGCCAGGCGCAGCCGATCTACATCCCGGTCAACACGATCGCGCCGTAAAAACCCGCAGCATCGCCAGAAATCAGCATCGTCCGTCCCGCGTATTCAGATGAATACGCGGGACTTCTTTTTTGAGGTGAGCATCCCTGCGATCGGGCTGCGCGTCCGCTATACTGTTACGCGCCTGGAAGCCAATGAAAGACGCTCATCATGACAGATATGCTGGTCAAACTTTACACCCTGCCCCCGCTGGAACCCGAA
>SZPD01000361.1 GCA_030263515.1 Anaerolineae bacterium CFX9
CCGCTCGATGAGCAGATTCTGCTGGCGCGGACAGCGCTTGATGCGGGTATACCATTCGTCCTGTTTGACTGGATCTATCACTGGGTGACGGATAACGGACCCAGCGATATCAACGTCATCCTGAATGCCTTCGACAAGGAAGACCGCGAAAAGCTGATCTTCCTCGACGGGATCACCAAGAGCCTCGGCGCATCGAACATCCGCAGCGCCCACCTTGTCGCCGGCACAGAAGTGATCCGGTACATCACCAGCCAGGCATCGCACGGTGTGGTTCCGAGTTTCTATGCGCAGGCTGTTGCCATCGCCGCCTACGAGATGGGCTTTGCAGAAGCCGCAGCCAGTATCATCGAGCCGACCAAACAGAGCCGCCGCGTCCTGCGGGCAGCGCTGGAAGCCGAAAATGCCACCTTCATCATGGGAGATGGCTACTACGCCTTCATCGACTGTACGCCGTTCATTCAGGCGAAGGGCTTTAAGGACAGTGAGGAACTGCTGTCCTACCTCGGCGCCAATCATGGCGTTGCCGTCGTACCCGGTGTTTATTTCTCGGATGCCGGCGCTAACTGGATTCGCTTCTCGTATGCGCTCACGCCGGAGAAGACTGCTGGCGCTGTCGAACGGCTCTTTGAGGGTCTTAAAGCCTGATTCTGCAATTTAACACAGGTAAAAAACCCCCCGAAACTTGGGTGCGCACGGGGGGTTTTTATTTTTTAGGATTGTGTCCGATACATTGATTTACCGGGAGGAATAGATGAATCTGTACGATATGCGGAACCAACCCGCAGTCTCTGTGTCGTATGAGACTGCCCGGCCACTGATCAAGTGGACCTATGCATGGATGCTGATCGGCTTGCTGGTGACCACCGCCGTTGCCTGGTTCACGGCAAGCTCGCCCGCGCTGGTTGAGGTGCGCGCCACGCCGGCGATCGCCATCGGCGTGTTCATCGGTCAGATCGTGCTGGTCGTCGCCCTGAGCTGGGCGATCAATCGTATTTCACCTGCGCTGGCGGCAGTCCTGTTCATGATCTATGCGGGAACGGTCGGCTTCTCGCTGTCGCTGCTTCTGCTGGCATTCAGTATCGGCTCGATCACAGCGGCATTCCTGACGACGGCGATCCTGTTCGGCGTCATGTCGATCTTCGGCTTCACAACCGATACTGACCTGACGAAGTTCCGCAACCTGCTCTTCTTTGCGCTGATCGGGATCATCATCGCGCTGGTCGTGAACATGTTCATCGGCAGCGGCATGCTGAACTTCATCATCAGCGTGCTGGGCGTGCTGATCTTCATGGGTCTGACCGCCTATGACACGCAGAATCTGAAGCGCATGGCAGCGTCAATTGAACTTCAGGGTGATCAGGCGCTCATGGCGAAGATGTCGATCTTTGGCGCGCTCAGCCTGTATCTGAACTTCATCAACATCTTCATCTTCCTGCTTCAGATCATGGGCGGCAACCGCGACTAGGATTCACCCTCGCGCACGGTTCACGACGGCGGTCAGGCTCTCAAGGCTGTTGACCGCCGCTGCATTTTTCGTCCCGTCGATGCGCTTCATCAAGCCGACGAGTACATCCTTTGAGCCGAACTCAAAGATCTCATCCACACCCGCAGCGATCATCGCCTGCACCGACTCCGTCCAGCGCACAGACTGCGTAAGCTGACCTTCCAGCTCGGCGCGGATGGCGTCCGGCGTGGTGATGGGCGTCGCGCTGGTATTGGCATACACCGGCACTCTCGGCGTCTGAAAAGCCGTCTGATCCAGGGCAGCGCGGAAAGACTCGGCTGCCGGAGCCATAAGCGGCGAGTGCGCCGCGATGCTGACCGCCAGCTTGACGGCACGGCGCGCACCCGCTGCCTTCGCCAGTTCCAGTGCGGCATCCAGCGGCTCATGTTCACCAGAGATCACGATCTGTCCGGGGCAGTTGTCATTGGCAAGCACAACCGTACCCCCGGTCTGGCGGCGTGCCTCAGCGCAGATTTCGCGGACAGGTTCCGCGTCCAGTCCAAGCAGCGCAGCCATCGCGCCCGGAGAACGCTCACCCGCCTCGGTCATCAGGCGGCCGCGCTCACGGACGAGACGGACGCCATCCGCAAAAGACAGCGCGCCGGCTGCGGAAAGCGCAGTGAACTCGCCCAGGCTGTGCCCTGCCATCGCGAGCGGAGCCACATCGCCCAGCTCTGCCTCAAGCGCACGCAGCGCGGCAATCCCGGCGACGAACAAGGCGGGCTGCGTGTTCAGGGTCTGATCCAGTTCAGCCTGCGGTCCTTCAAAACAGAGCGCAGACAGACGGAAACCGAGAATATCGTCCGCTTCGTCAAAAGCGGCGCGCGCAGCCGGGTAAGCCGCAGCAAGATCCTTTGCCATGCCAACCACCTGCGACCCCTGCCCCGGAAAGACGAACGCACTGCGAGACCAATCGACTGCCATGAGATCTGTTCCCCTTCTGCAAACAAAAGAGCCGGGCGCTTGGCTGCACGGCTCCGATGTCACGCCTTCAAATCAGGACGCGGGTTACTTTGAGTCTTCGATTTCGACGACGGTCTCACCCCGATAGCTGCCACAGTTCGGGCAGACATGATGCGCCAGGTGGAACGCGCCGCAGCTCTCGCACTTCAGCAACTGCTTCATGGAGAGCGCATCGTGGGCGCGGCGACGATCGCGGCGACCTTTGCTCAGCTTTCGTTTCGGTAACGGACCCACTGTCTTCGGCTCCTCACACAGGAATTCTTGGTGTTCACAGACCCGGCATTATAGGTTTACGCGAGACGCATGTCAAGGTTACGAGGACGGCGGGCGAAAGTATTTCTTCTGCTTCAGCGCTTCGGGCAGCAGATCATCATCCCCATACATCTGATAGTCCTTTCCATAGTCGAGATCCTTCATCAGCCGTGTGGGGGCGTTGCGCAACTTGAGGGGAATCGGCAGGTTGCCATGCTTCTGAACATCTTCCAGGGCAGCAAAATAGGCATCCCCGGCGCTGCGGTCCTTCGGGGCGCTGGCAAGGTACACCACCCCATGCGCAAGGTGAAACTGCGCTTCGGGCATCCCCACATTTTCAACGGCGCGAAAAACGCTGTTGGCAACATCAAGCGCGTGCGAATCCGCCAGACCCACATCCTCACTGGCAAAGATCACCATGCGCCGGGCGATGAACTTCGGATCCTCCCCTGCATCGACCATCCGCGCCAGGTAATAGAGCGCAGCGTCAACATGGGAGGCGCGCATGCTCTTGATGAAGGCGCTGATCGTGTTGTAATGCTCTTCTCCGCCCTTGTCATAACGCAGATGACGTGACTGAAGCGCCGCCTGAATCTGCTCCAGCGTGAGCGTATCACCGGCATTCGGGCTGTAGAGGCTCGCCGCAGACTCCAGCAGATTGAGCGCCGCGCGCGCATCTCCACCCGCATAGTCAGCAAAGAAGGTGATCCCGTCGGCATCCAGCGTGATATCCAGCGCGTGAGCGCCGCGCTGGACGATCTCACGAAGTTCTGACTCCGTCAGCGCTTCGAGTACGTAAACCCGGCAGCGAGACAGCAGCGCAGAGATCACCTCAAAGCTCGGATTCTCGGTAGTTGCGCCGATCAGGATGATCGTTCCATCTTCCACATAGGGCAGCAGAAAATCCTGCTGCGCCTTGTTGAAACGGTGAATTTCGTCGAGAAACAGGACCGGCGCTGCGACAGGCGTCGCAGGTTGATTCATGCTGAACAGATCGCGCACCGGCGCGCGTTCACGGCGAACGCGCTCGACGATGGCACGTATCTCGTCCTTGCTGGCAGAGACAGCCGAAAGCTCATGGAAATCCCGCCCCGTCTGGCGGGCGATCAGCCGCGCCAGAGTCGTTTTGCCGACGCCGGGCGGCCCCCACAGGATCATCGAATGGATCTTGTTCTGCCGGATCAGCTCGTTGAGCGGCTTCCCCTGCCCCACCAGATGCGCCTGTCCGATAAATTCATTCAGCGTCTCTGGGCGCAGACGATCAGGCAGCGGGCGAGATGTGTTTTTACCAGCCATAATCAACTCCTGACGGCTGCCTGAACTTTCCTGTAACACAGAATATCGATTTTACCCAACTCTATACCGTGCGAGGTCGATACTGGATTGCCTCGGCGATATGCTGCACTTCGATCAGCTCGCTCTCGGCAAGATCGGCGATGGTGCGCGCCAGCTTGAGGATGCGATGGTAGGCACGGGCGCTGAGCTGCATCCGC
>SZPD01000362.1 GCA_030263515.1 Anaerolineae bacterium CFX9
ATCGACCAGCAGGATGCGCCGCCCATCGAGCGCCTCAACAGCCGCGATCGAACGATTGAACTGTGCCAGGATTGGGTCGATCAGCGCGTCCACCTGAACGACGCCGGCGATGTTGGTGATATTGCCTTCGACCGCCACAGGAGTCGTCAGGCGGACGAACGGCACGAGCCGTTCAGCCATCGTTCCGCCGGGATTGCGGTAGAAATTGACCGGGCTGACGACGACCGTGCCCAGCGGGCTGCTCAGTGCCGCGGCGAGCTGTGGGTCATTTTCGAATTCGCCAAGCCGAACCCGGTTGTCCGGCGCAGGGTTATCCATCCCATAATTCGTCACTTCCGTCCATACCGAGCCGGTGAAGGTGACGTAGCGTACTGCCGCATATTCCTGCGTGTTCTGCTGCATCAGCGAGAGGAAATCGTTCAGCAGCCGCTGCTGCGCCTGATCCAGGGATGAGCCGGTCACATTACTCAGTGTGTCGCGCGCAAATTCACGTGCGCTGCGGTTGTTCGCCAGGCGGCGTGCATCATCAGCAATCGCCTCAAGCGCCACGCTCAGGTTCTGGCTGATGTTGCTCACGATCGATTGATGTGCGCTGCTCAACTGCGTCAGGCTCAGGCTGCGGAGCCGGATCGCGTTGATCACGGCCAGCAGCACAAAGACGCCCACGACGATCGGGACGACGATCATCATCACGCGCAGACGTGCGCTGCGCCGCCGTGCGCTGGCGATTCGGAGAGTCGCGTTGGCTGAAGTCGCTTGTGTCATGCGCTTTTCCCGTGCTGCTCGTTATCGACTGTCATCGGTGGCGCTGCCGCCGTGATGCATATGACCATTCCCGTTTCCGTTCCCATTCCCGCCAGCCGGATGGCTGCCGTTTCCGCCGTTTTCTGCCAGCCCGTGCGCCCGCAGCCGGATGCTGACCTGTGGCGCGCGCAGCGCCTGCCCGACTTCACGGACGGCGGTTTGCAGAATGGTTTCGATGCTGGTCTGCGCGGTGAGTTTGGCGGCGATGGTGTTCACGATGCGTTCGCGCTCAGTGGCGCGCTGGCTTTCCTGGAACAGACGGGCATTATCGAGCGAGACCGCCAGGCGATTGGCCAGCTCACGCGCCAGTTCAAGCTTGTCGGGACCGAAGCCTGCTGACGGCAGTTCCCATTCGACCGCGCCCAGCGTCTGGCCGCGCAGGATGATCGGCAGCGCTACCGGGATAGTGTCTCGCCCCGTCAGTTTGCCGACAGCGGGCTGACCGGTGCGGAGCGCCTGCTGGCGCAGTTCACTGGCAGCGGCGGTCTCTGTGCCCCCCGCAATCTGGCGGACGCCGGCATCCTTGCTGAGCGTGCGCTGCCGCAGCTCGCGCATGTATTCCTGCCAGGCGCGCGCCGTGGCTGCGCGGTTGCTTTCCTCGATCTCGATCACGCGGCGCACCGACTCTTCGTAAAGACGCGCATTCTCAATGGCGATGGCGATCTGGTCAGCCATCGTCTGGAGCACATTGGTCAGGTCATCGGTGAATGCGTCCCGTTCCTTGCTCTGAACGTCCAGCGCGCCGATGATCTGATCGCCGATGCGCAGCGGCACGGCAAGCTCGGCGCGTGTTTCGGGCAGAAATTCGTTGCGACGGTGAATCTGGCTGACGGCCGTATCGCGGGCGATGATCACGCGCCCCTGTTCTGTCACCTGTCCGATCACGCTGATGCTGCCGACGGCGAGACGGTGTCCACGTGCCAGAAGCTGCTGCCCGACTTCGCCCGTGCTGGCGCGCACGATGGCATACTGGCGTTCCTTGTCGATCAGGAAGATCTGCGCGTGATAAATCGTCGGGAAGCGCTCGACGATCAGATCGACGACACGGTTCATCAGCGCCTGAAGATCGCGCTGTGTTGCGGCATAGCGACCGATATCCTGCGTGGCGGCGATATCGCGGCCGCGCGATGCCAGGCGGCTTTCCAGGTCTTCGACACGCACCTTGACGCTGTCTCGCAGATTGAGCAGGGCGTTCGCCAGCGCGCCGATTTCATCTCCACGGCGGGCATCCGCGATCGGCACAGCGTAATTGCCTTCGCCAACCTGCTGAGCCGCCTTGCGCAGCCGGTTGATCGGCGGCACGAGCACCTGTGTGAATGCCACCACGAACACAGCGATCAGCGCCACCACGCCGACGCCAACCACGAAGATACGCAGGTTGAAGAAATCCAGCGCGCGCTGGAAGGCTGCGCTGGCTGGGAGCTGCGAGATCAGCACCAGCGGCGTACCGCGGACCGGCGTGAAGTAGCCGACGACTTCAGTGCCGGTGCTGACGGTGTATACATCCGTGCCGCTTTGCCCCAGCAGGGCGCGGCTGACGATCGTTTCGCTGCTGGCAGCGTTCTGCACGGTCAGCACATCGCTCGGCGCGATCAGTTGATTCTGGCTGGTGGTCAGGAAGCTGTAGGCAGGGTAGGTCGCGTCGTTGTAGCGCAGGTTGGCGTAGAGCACGCGGGCATTGGAGAGACGGGCGACCAGGTAACCGAGCGTGCGTCCGTCTCGCCAGACGATTGAAGTGATGTAGTCCAGCGTCGGGAAGCCGCTCACCTCGATGCTCAGGGTGCGCGTCTGCCCCTGCAGGCGCGCGCTCTGGATGGCGCGGTAGGCGGGCGTCCGTGATTCGTCGGTCGAGCCGGTATCAGCGCGCCCTGCCAGATTGGCGCGGGCGATGACCTGTCCGTTCCGATCGAGCAGGCGAACATTTTCGTAGGGCGTCGTGGCGGCGTTGAGCAGGCTGCTGTCCAGCAGCGCTTCGATCTGCGCCGTGCTGCCGCTGGGCAGGTTGAGCGGCGGCGATGTGATGATATCGCCGACCAGCGCGCCTTCCAGGATGCGGCGGTTCGCCGGGTCCGCCAGGAAACGATCGAGCGTATCCTGCGCCTGCGTGATCGAAGAAGACAGCGCCGCAAGCTGGCGCGCCCCGTTTTCGCTCACATAGGCGCGCGCGTTCTGAATGCCGACTTCGGCGATGCCTGCGCGCAGCAGAACGGCCGTCGGCAGGATCAGCGCCAGCAGCGCGAGCGTGAAGCCCACCAGCAGTTTCAGCCAGATGGGCCATGAGGTTGGATTGAGGGTGATACGACCTGTCATGGATGCTCTCCCTCAGTCTTGACCGGCGCTGCCGTTGGCATGATGCCCGTTGCCCGGTGTGACGGCCGGCTCGACGAACTCATCCGGTTCCAGCGTGATACGTGTGTACACAGCGCCGAGCGCTTCATTGAAGTTCTCCGCCGCCAGCGCCATCAGCGCTTCCACATCCGTAGCGGTCAGCAACTGTGTGGCGACTTCGTTGGCTTTGCGTTCGCGCAGTGCCTGAGACTGCGTCTGTTCGAACAGGCGGTTGTTTTCGAGCGCTGCCGCCAGACGGCTGGCGACGGTGCGCACCATTTCGATCTGGCGGTCTGTGACGAGGCGATCGTTGGGTACTGCGAACGACATCGCCCCGATGACCTCGCCGCGCAGCAGGATCGGCACTTTGATCGTCTGTGCTTCGGGACCCGGTTCGACATGGATCTCGCCGCGCGCCAGCACTTCGTGAATGGCTTCAGGGATGTCGCTGGCAGGGATCGGCTGCAATCCCTTGACCGAAGGAGCCAGATCGTAACCAATCGCTGTGCCGCGCCCCTCCAGATAGCGTGACCAGCCTTCAGCGATCAACTGCTCCCCGCGCGACTGTGCTGAGGAAAGCTGAGCGCGCAGACGCCGCAGAAGCTGTTCCTGCTCGTCCATCGTGCGCCGCACTTCGGCAAATGTGCCCGCCCGCTCAAACCCTGCGGCGAGACCGTTTGCCAACAGCTTGAGCGCAGACAGACGCTCATCGCTGAAGGCGGCGTCTGAGGTGGACTGCACATCCAGAATGGCGACGGTGCGCCCGCCCACCACGATCGGAAAGAGCGCGGCGATGCGTGCCGGCGGCGTCAGATAGCGTGACCGCTCCAGCGCGTCACTGGCACGGATGATCACGACATTGTCGCGCGGAAGATCATTCGCTCCGGGTGTGAGGCGAGAGGCCTCGCCCAGTGCCTGCTGTTCGCTGAGCGTGAGCGCCAGCGTGGTATCCTGCCGGATGCCGCCTGCTCGCAGCCGCTGCACCACCACATGGTCCGTATCAAGCAGATAGATCTGGGCGCTGGTATAGCGCAGATCATTTTCTAGC
>SZPD01000363.1 GCA_030263515.1 Anaerolineae bacterium CFX9
GCGTCACCGCCGCTGACTACGATGAGCGTTTTCACAAACGTGCCTATCACAGAGGGGTGAAAGTATGTGACAAGAAACGAAAAACCCGATACCATACACAATACCACAGGGATCAGGCTTATCGCAACTTCCCTGTGAAACGTTTCATAGGCGGGAGGGGTGTCGGAACGAAGCGAAATTAAATGAAAAGGCCGTTGTGGAGCAGGATTATGGGACATGAGAGAATGTCCCGCCGCCAAATCATCAGCACTTAGATTTGTGAGGAGCAGGTTTACATGAAGAAGCGTTTGATGTTGATTGCGCTCGTGTTCGCGCTGGCGCTCTCGATCGTTCCGTTCACTTCCGCGCAGGATTCCATCACCATCGCCTTCGTCCCCGGCGTCAATCCGGATCCCTTCTATGTGACGATGAGCGCAGGTGTCATGCAGGCGGCCGCTGACCTCGGCGTGAACGTCGTCCAGCAGGATCCGGAAGAATTCAACCCGGTCGTCCAGACGCCGATCATCGAGGCGCTGGTGGCGCGTGGGGATATCGATGTCCTGATCACCGCCCCCACCGACAGCCAGCAGATGATTCCTGTGCTTGAGAATGTTCGTGACTCAGGTATTCCCGTCATCACCGTGGATACGTTCATCGGCGATGGCGATTATGATAATGGTGAAGTTACGTTCCCGCTGAGCTACATCGGTTCGGACAATACGCAGGGCGGCTATATCGCCTGCTCGACGCTGGCGGATGTCCTCGGCGAAGGCGCCAAGATCTACATCCAGAACGTGCGTCCGGGCATTTCGACGACCGATCAGCGTGAAGCAGGCTGCCGCCAGGCAGCAGCCGAGCGCGGGCTGGAGATCGTCGCCGTTGACTACAACGAGAACGATGTGAACACGGCGCAGCAGCAGACGACCGCCATCCTGGAAGCCAATCCTGAAATTCGCGGCGTCTTCGGAACCAACACGTTCAGCGCGCAGGGCGCAGGCGCGGCGGTTCAGAATGCCGGTCTGGCAGGCGCGGTGGAAGTCGTCGCCTTTGACGCTTCCGAATTCGCCATTGAGCTTCTCCGTGAAGGCACAGTCACCCAGGGGATCGCACAGAAGCCGAGTGATATGGGCTATATGGCTGTGGTGACTGCGGTAGCCTATCTCAACGGCTATCAGAGCATCCCACGCCGTATCCCCACGGGTTATGCGGTCATGAACGCCGAGAATATTGATGATCCGGCGGTCGCACAGTTCATCTACACTGAGACAACGCGCGCCGTCCAGCCACCGCTGGAGAACTTCACAGTAGCGTTTGTGCCCGGCGTGAACCCGGATCCGTTCTATATCACGATGGCGGCGGGCGCGCGCCGTGCTGCTGAACTCTACGGCATCACGCTGGTGCAGCAGGATCCGGAAGAATTCAATCCGGTCGTCCAGACGCCGATCATCGAGGCGCTGGTGGCGCGTGGCGATATTGACTTCCTGTTCACTGCGCCGACGGACAGCCAGCAGATGATCCCTATCCTGGAAAATGTGCGCGATGCCGGCATTCCGCTGCTCACAGTCGATACCTTCATCGGGGATGGCGATTATGCCAACGGCGAAGTCACCTTCCCGATCAGTTATATTGGTTCGGACAATGTGCTGGGTGGCTATATCGCCTGCTCGACGCTGGCGGATATCCTGGGCGAAGGCGCGCAGATCTACATCCAGAACGTGCGTCCGGGCATCTCGACGACCGATCAGCGTGAAGCAGGCTGCCGCCAGGCAGCAGCCGAGCGCGGGCTGGAGATCGTCGCCGTTGACTACAACGAAAATGATGTGAACACAGCGCAGCAGCAGACGACCGCGCTCCTGGAAGCCAACCCGAACATCCGTGGCGTCTTCGGAACCAACACGTTCAGCGCGCAGGGCGCAGGCGCGGCGGTTCAGAATGCCGGTCTGGCAGGCGCGGTGGAAGTCGTCGCCTTTGACGCATCAGCGTTCGCTATTGAACTTCTCCGTGAAGGCACAGTCACCCAGGTGATTGCACAGAAGCCGGGCGACATGGGCTACTTCGCGGTGCTGGCGGCGGTGGCCAATGCGCGCGGCGTGACCAGCATTCCAGCGCGCTGGGGAACAGGCTATGCAGTCATGAACGCCGATAATGTGGATGATCCTGAAATCGCGCGTTTCATCTATCAGGAACAGTAAAGCTGTTCATCACCTGGGGGATGGCGTTCTGAACGCTGTCCCCCATCCTGGAGTCATTTTTGTGTGAAGTGAAGGCAGCACATAATGGGGCAAGCATTATCCGCCCGCCCGCGGGCGACAATGTCATCCAGGCAGGCAGCGCTTCTCGGCGTTCTAGCCAGCTCGTGGTCCTGGCTTTTCCTCCTTGCCATGCTCGCATTCTTCGCCGTTCTGGGGCAAAACTTTCTCTCAATCCGCAATATCTCAACCATTCTGGTATCGAGTACGCTTGTTATGCTGATGGCGATTGGTCAGACCTACGTCATCATCACCGCTGGCATTGACCTCTCTATCGGCTGGACAGTCGGTTTAACTTCCGTTGTGGCGGCGCGCGTCATGCGTGATGTCACCGCAGAGCCGGCAGTGGCGATCAGCCTCGGAATCATCGTTGGGCTGCTGGTGGCACTGATTCCGGGGCTGATCAACGGCGTGCTGATCGCGCGTGTTCGAATTCCACCCTTCATCACTACGCTGGGGATGTTCGGCATCATACGCGGCGCGGCATTCCTGCTCACGGATGGGCAGAACGTCGTCGGCAATATCCCTGCTAGTGTGCGGGAAAGCCTGCGTGCTGTTGGGAATGGCAGCCTACTGTATTACACGCCGGATATTGGCTTTACATGGTTCAGTCAGCCTGCCGACATCACTTCCGAGACACTGCGCACAGTACAGCGCGTGCTGCCGTATCCGGTGTTGATCGTGGCGGTCATCGTCCTGATTTTCGCTTTCGTGCTGGCGCGGACGCAGTTCGGACGTCATACGTATGCCATCGGTGGTAACGCAGATGCTGCTCGCCGGGCTGGTATTCGCGTCAACCGCAATCTGGTATTCATCTACATGATCTCGGCGCTGACGGCTGGTTTTGCAGGCATTATGCACGTCTTCCGCTTCACGGCAGGGGGACCGCAGGTGGGCGATCCGGCGCTGCTGGACTCGGTCGCCGCCGTTGTCATCGGGGGGACCAGCCTGTTTGGCGGCGAGGGACGACTGAGCGGGACTGTGGTCGGCGCGCTGATCATCGCCGTCCTCGATACCGGGCTGGTCAACCTGGGCGTGGACGCGCTGTGGAAGTTCATCATTGTAGGCATGGTCATCATCGTCGCCGTCCTCTTCAATCAGGTGCAGGCATATATTCAGCGTCAAAGGGCACACACATGAGCGCGGCTGCGGCTTCTACTCCTTTACTGTCGGTGCAGGGGGTTTCAAAATACTTCGGCGGTCTGACTGCGCTTGATAACGTTAGTCTGGAAATTCGTGCCGGTGAGGTAGTGGCGCTGCTTGGCGATAATGGCGCTGGCAAATCGACGCTGATCAAGTGCGTTTCCGGCGTGTATCAGGCGGATGAAGGGAGCATCACTTTTGACGGGCACACGCTGAACCAGCGCTCTCCGGCTGCGATCCGCGAGCTGGGCATCGAGACGATCTATCAGGATCTGGCCCTGGCAGAAAATCTCGATGTTGGCGCGAACGTGTTTCTGGGCAAGGAACGCAAGAAGCGTCTGTTCGGCCTGATCCCAGTCACGGACGATGAGTATATGCGGGCAGAGGCTGAGAAAGTGCTTGATCTGTTGGATATTCATATTCCTTCGCTCAGGCAGAAGCTGGTGAGCCTTTCGGGGGGGCAGCGGCAGGCGGTCGCCATTGCGCGCGCCATGTACTGGCAGGCCAAGCTGGTGATTATGGATGAGCCGACGGCTGCGCTCGGCGTGCCTGAACAGCGCAAGGTGCTGGCGCTGATCCGCTCGCTGCGTGAACAGGGAGTCCCGGTGATTCTGATCAGCCATACCATGCAGGATGTGATGGAAGTGGCCGATCGTATGATCGTCATGCGGCGTGGGCGCAAGGTAGCGGATATTCCGCGTGATGAAGCCGATGTAGAGCTGCTCGTCAAGCATATCGTCGGCGCCACAGAGTCGCAGTTCTGAGCAGGCAGTCATGGCATACGATCTGCTGACATTCGGCGAA
>SZPD01000364.1 GCA_030263515.1 Anaerolineae bacterium CFX9
GCGCAGCGCACCCGTGAGCGCGTCCTACAGGCGGAAGGCCCGACCTACGACGAGGACTACTGGGACGATTTCGAGGATGCACCCGATTCGGAAGTCGAAATCATTGAAGCCGAGTTGATTGACAACGCAACTGCTGCCCGAACGGTGGAAGAACTCGAAGCCGAAATCATCCTCCTGCGCGATCTCGAAGCTCACGCCCTCCGGGTACGGCGCAGCGGTCATGACCGCAAATGGAACGAACTACTCAAGCTGTTGCAAGATACACCGGAATTGCAAAATTCACAGCGAGGGCGGCGCAAGCTGGTGATCTTCACCGAACACCGTGATACGCTCAATTACCTGCTGGAACGACTGTCTACGCTCATTGGGCGTACCGAAGCGATTGTCACTATTCATGGCGGTATCCGCCGCGAGGACCGCCGCGAGATCGAAGACCGCTTCCGTAACGACCCGGATGTGCTGATCCTGCTGGCGACGGATGCCGCGGGCGAGGGCATCAACCTGCAACGGGCACACCTGATGGTCAACTATGACCTGCCCTGGAATCCGAACCGTCTTGAGCAGCGTTTTGGGCGTATTCACCGTATCGGGCAGACTGAAGTCTGCCACCTGTGGAATCTGGTCGCTGGTGAAACCCGCGAGGGCGCAGTCTACCAGCGCCTTCTCAAGAAGCTGGAAGCCGAGCGTCATGCGCTCGATGGACAAGTCTTTGACGTGCTGGGGAAGCTCTTTCAAGAAACACCGCTCCGCAGATTGCTGATCGAGGCAGTACGCTATGGTGATGATCCGGCGGTGCGCGCCCGGCTGGAGCAGGCAGTTGATAACGCCACTGACCGCGAGCGCGTGCGTGACCTGCTGGAACACCAGTCATTGGTCACAGCCAGTATGGATGTCAGCCAGATTATGCGGATCCGCGAAGAGATGGAACGGGCAGCAGCACGTCGCTTACAGCCGTTCTACATCAAAGCCTATTTCTTGCAGGCGTTTGAATATTTCGGTGGCACGATTCACGAGCGTGAAAGCGGACGTTATTCCATCAACAATGTGCCAGCCATCATCCGTAACCATGCCAAAGAGCGTGGATTGGGTGTGGTTTCGACCAAATACGAGCGCATCTGTTTCGAGAAGGCATTGATTCATCTGCCCAATAAACAGCCTGCGACCTTTGTTTGTCCCGGTCATCCGCTGCTTGATGCCACCATCAGCCTGATGCTGCTGCGCGAGCGCGACACGCTCAAACGCGGCGGGATACTGGTGGACGAAACCGACCCCGGTCATGAGCTGCGGGCGCTATTCTATCTGGAACAGGCGATTCAGGACGCCACACCGATGAAATCGGGTGAACGCCGCACCATCTCCCGCGAAGTGCATTTCGTCGAGATCGACAGCGCGGGCAATGTGCGCGAAGCGGGGGGCGCACCCTATCTGGATTATCGCCCTGCCACCGCCGATGAAGTCGCACAGATCAGGCATCTGCTCGATCAGGATTGGCTGAAGGGTGAAAACCTCGAACGCTGCGCCGCTGCTCACGCCGTAGAGCATCTGGTTCCGCGCCATCTGGAACGGGTACGGGCGCGTCGCCTTGAGTTAATCGACAAAACCGAAGCCGCCGTGCAGGAACGCCTGACGAAAGAAATCAACTACTGGGACTTGCGCGCTGCTGAATTACGAGCGCAGGAGCAAGCGGGCAAAATCAATGCCCGGCTCAACAGCCAGCGGGCGCAGGAACGCGCCGACCGTCTCGCCGAGCGGCTGAATCAGCGCAAAACCCAGCTCGCGCAGGAGCGCCAGATTTCCGCCGCGCCACCCATCGTCGTCGGTGGAGCCTTGATTATCCCTATTGGCTTGCTGTTGGGCGATCAAACCCCCGCTGAAATCCTTGACCGCCGTATCACTGAGCAGATGGCGATGCGCGCGGTGATGGAAGCCGAAATCGCACTGGGCAATCATCCCCGCGATGTGAGCGCGCAGAATCTCGGCTACGACATCGAAAGCCGTGATAGGCAGACCGGGCGGCTGCGTTTCATTGAAGTGAAAGGGCGACGCGCGGGTGCAGAGACCGTCACCCTCACGTATAATGAATTATATCGAGCGTTGAATAGTCCCGAAGGCTTCATCCTGGCGCTGGTGGAGGTGGATCGTGGGAATGCCCGCCCGCCCCGCTATGTGCGGAACTACCCGTTCCGCGAACCCGATCCGTTGGCATCCAGCGTGAACTTCAACCTCAGAGAACTGTTGAGCATGAGTGAGGAGCCAAACTAATGGCAACCATTGCGAATATGACATTGGAGGATTTGAAGAAGTTCGTCGAAGAAACCATTGACGAACGGCTCACCCGACTTCTTGGCACATTCGAGATTCCTGACGAATCCGACGAAGATAACGGTCTGACATGGGATGAGATACGCGCTTCGGTAGAGCAGCATCGTTGGACACCGCCGCCGGGTACGAAGTCGTCGTTGGAACTGCTGCGTGAGGATCGAGAGAGTTAATGGCAAACTACATCGTCGATGCCAGCGTTGTGATTGAGTATCTCATCACCGGACCGTACACGCCCAATGTGCAGGCTTTTTTCAACCAGATAACGAATGCTGACCGGTTATGTCGCACTGGCGTTGCCCTACGGCTATCCGCTGATTAGCATTGAAGCCGCAAATTCGTGCGGCAACAGCCGAAGGCGTGACATTGATTCCTGTCTCGCATTTCAAGTAGAGATACTTTCGACCTCTTTCAGTAGGCAGATTGAGGTAGCGATATTCGATATGGTCGATTCACACAAACGTTTAGAGACTGGCAAAAACCGAGAAGATGAAAAGAAGGTATAGCAACAAGACACTTGCTGCACTGGCTAGATTTATGGAAAGCCATTTTAGTCATGCCGATTTGGGCGCTTTATTTCTGTATTCCTCAGTCCCTGAGTCCGCATCATCTGGCGCGAACAAACTGACCCGAAGCCTAAACGCGATCAGGTATTTATCACGTTTGGATGACTTCACAGGTGAATTAGAACACGCTGATTTGCTCGATCTGTTGTTCGATGAGGTCATAAAACGTACTCGACGTGTTTTTGAATCCGCACAGTATTTGGGGTCATCGACTAGCGAAACAGCGGATTCGCTCAAACGTGCCCTCAAAGCTGATGGGTATGACATCGTAGAGGGTAAGATTGTTCCATCGGATGATCTTGAATTCGAGTTAGCAGCCGAAACGTCCATCTTGGAACAAAAACTACAAACGCAGGGGATGCCTGATGTCATCAATACGCTCGATCAGGCCCATCAAAACTTTATTGAAGGTAACTACGAAGCCTGCAACGCGATGCTCCGTGCATCTTTTGAAAGTACCTTGAAACATATAGCGATAAAAATTGCTGGCGGTGCCGAAAAGATTCGCCTTAACAACTCTGGACAGGGTCTAAGTGCCAGCAATATTCGTATATATCTGAAAGAAGAAGGCTTTTTTGAAGAAGATGAAATTAAGTTCATCAAAGAATTTTTTGGATACGCCAGCACGAATGGCTCACATCCCGGCATCTCAAACGAGGCGGAAAGCCGCTTGCGCCGTCTAATGATTGTAGCCTTGATTCAATACAGCCTGGAGAAGCTACAGTCAAAGCAATTAAGTTACTGAGAAACCTATTTAGGAAAGAAGTCATGACCCACCGCAAAAAACTGATCGAAGTGGCGCTGCCGCTGGAAGCCATCAACGAAGCCAGCGCCCGCGAAAAATCTATCCGCCACGGCCACCCCTCCACCCTGCATCTGTGGTGGGCGCGACGACCCTTAGCCGCCGCCCGTGCCGTGATCTTCACCTCGCTGGTGGATGATCCGGATGACCCGGACGCCCTGCCCGCCTTCGTCGAAGCATGCCGCAAACTGCCTAAAGGCCGTAATGTGGAAGCCAACGGCGATACACCGCGTATGCGCCTGTTCGACTTCATCGAGCGACTGGTGACGTGGGAAGCGACGACTGACGAAACGATTCTGAACACCGCCCGCGAACTCATCATGATTGCCACCGAAGGAAACCTGCCGCCCCTGCTTGATCCGTTCGCTGGTGGCGGAAGTATCCCTCTGGAAGCACAGCGGTTAGGGCTGGAAGCGCACGCCAGCGACCTGAACCCGGTCGCGGTGATGATTAACAAG
>SZPD01000365.1 GCA_030263515.1 Anaerolineae bacterium CFX9
GCCGAACGAACTCAGCCGCACCACCGGCTGGTGCAAAATCCAGCCGAGAATGTCGAGATCATGGCAGCACTTGGTCAGGATCATCGCGCCCGCTTCGTCTGCCTTGCGCCAGTTGCCCCGCACGTAGCTGTGTGCCATGTGCCAGAATGCCAGGTTTTCACGATGATCCACGCTGATGATCCGCCCCAGCCTGCCGGACTGCACCAGCCTGCGCAGCGTGCTGAAAAACGGCGTGTAGCGCAGCACATGGCAGACTTGCAGGTGACGCCCCAGCGCTTCCGCCGTCTGCACCAGGCGAATATTCTCATGCAGCAGCGGCGACATCGGCTTTTCGAGCAGGATGTCGTAACCCGCGTTGAGCGCCGCCATCGTCGAGGCCATGTGCTGGCGATCCATCGTGCAGTTGATGGCGACATCGGCGATTTTGCCTGCCGACAGCAGCGACTCCCAGCTCTCAAACTGCTGATCAGCGCCGAGATCATGCTGATCGGCAAAATGCGCCCGCCGTTCCGGTCTCGGCTCGGCGATGGCGACGACACGCAGTTCATCCGGGAAGCGCAGCGCATAATCGCCGTAGATCGTGCCGCGCGCGCCCGCGCCGAAGATAACCGCCGTGATCGGTGTCATGAGCTTCATCCTTGCTGTACTGCCGCCGCTCAAAATGCAGCGCCCGCACGGATTGTAGCGCAGGCTCAGGCGCGCCGCCTGACCTTTGCCGGCTGCGGACTGCTTCTGACAGCCAGTCGCGCTGCTTTCTGCTGAACGTAATCGCCGTAACCGCCGACGTACTCGTACAGCGCGCCGTCCTCCAGCTCCACAATGCGATCGGCGATCCGATCGAGAAAATAGCGATCATGCGAGATCGTCAGGATAGCCCCTTCAAAGTCCTCCAGCGCCGCTTCGAGGACTTCTGCTGAGGCAATATCCAGATTGTTGGTCGGCTCGTCGAGCAGCAGCAGATTCGGCTGCTGCAGGACCAGCGCCAGAAGCTGCAAACGGCTGCGTTCGCCGCCGCTGAACGTGCCGATCGGCTGGCGCGTCTGCTCATAGGTGAAGGCGAAGCGCAGCAGCCGGGTGACCGCAGCGCCTTCGCTCATCGGCTGTGCATCGCGGACGAGATCGATCGGCGTGCGATTGGCCCACGCGCTGAGCGTTTCGTGGCGCTGCGCATAGTAGCCGATCCGTGTGCTCGGTCCAACTCTGATCACCCCATCGATCGGCTCATGCTCACCGAGAATCAGCCGGAACAGCACCGACTTTCCCGCCCCGTTGCGACCGATCAGCCCGACGCGCTCGCCGTGCCGCACCAGCAGATTGATACCGAGAAAGAGCAGGTCATCGCCGAAGCCCATCGTCACGTCTTTCAGCTCGATAGCTTTGGTGCTGCCGCGCCCGCCCGCGATCTGAAGCGCCATCAACTGGCGTTCGGTGACCGCATCGATGATCTCGCCGTTGGCTTCCATCCGCGCCAGCATCCTGCGGCGGCTGGCGGCTTGCCGCGCATGGCGTTCGTTCAGGTCGGCCTTCGCCTTGAGTTCCCATTCCTTGATCATCGCCTCGATGCGCGCCAGTTCACGCTGCTGCGTCAGGTACTGCTGCTGCTGGCGGATGCGCCGGACTTCGCGCTCGACCGTGTAATCGGAATAACCGCCGTTGTAGGCGGTGATCACGCCGTTCTCAAGCTCGGCGATCTGCGTAACGCAGGCATCGAGCAGATAACGATCGTGCGAGACGAGGATGACCGTCCCCGGATAATCCCGCAGGAACGCTTCCAGCTTTGCCTTGGCGGTCAGATCGAGATGATTGTCTGGCTCATCGAGCAGCAGCACATCGGGCGACCACGCCGCCAGCCGTGCCAGCGCCACGAGCTTGGTCTGTCCACCGCTGAGCGCGCTGGTGGGCAGATGTTCATCTGCCGGGCTGAAGCCCAGCCTGCGCAGCAGTTCACGCACAAGGCTGACCTGCCGGTCGGCGTCCAGCCGCTGGCAGCGCTGCAAGGCGAGAGCCTGCGCTTCCAGCGCCTCAGCCAGCGCGTCGGGATCGTTGTAGATCTGCGGATCGCTCATGCGCGCTTCGATCGCCGCGAGTTCTGCCAGCGCGTCTGCCAGTTCTGGCGACGGCACACAGGCAGCTTCAAACAGCGTGCCTTCCGGCAGGCGCACTTCCTGCGCAAGGTAGCCAACGCTTAAGCCGCGGACATGCGTGATCGTGCCGCGCGTTGGTGTGATCTCGCCGGCAATCGCTCTGATCAGGCTGGATTTGCCTGCGCCGTTGGGCCCCACCAAACCGATCTTCTGCTCGCTGCCGATCATCCACGTCAGATCACGGAAGACATCGCGCCCGGCATGGTTGACGGTAATGCCATGGATTTGAATAATGTGCATCGATACTGCCTCCTTGTGAAGGCTCCGCACAAACGCACGCCCCAGCCGCCTGAAATAAAAAACAGCCCTGAGCATGCGCTCAGAGCCGTCTGCGATGAAAAACCTTCCCCTCACGGGGAGCTATCGACCGGTCACCAGGCGCACCCTCTCCCAGGACCGGCGCTGATGGATGTCATCAGGGCGCGGGACAGAAGACCGGAGTGCGAAAAGTAGACCATGTGCATCACTATGCAGGAAAATGGAACGGATGTCAAGCAGGATGGACAGAAACCCCTCACCCACACAAGCGGAGCGAGGACAGCTTTAACGAAACCCCTCATCCCCCGACCCCTTCTCCGCCGCTTGCGTGGGAGAAGGGGAGAAACACACAAGGCATTTGTAGCGGTGACTGGTCAGGGCGACTGCAGATGACCGGAACACAGAATACCGTCGTTTTCCCTCTACCCGCTTGCGTAGGAGAGGGAAGCTCACGGAGTAGGCAGGGTGAGGGGCTGCGCGTCCGCTGCCGCGGACGGCAAGAATGCCATCCCTTCAACACCGATCCTTTACGGCGTGTCTGGAGCGGCGAGCGTTTTCTCCAGCAGGCCGAGCGTGAGCGATTCGACGTAGATGCACATCCGCCAGTCGATGGCGACATCAGCGACAGTGATCGGGTCATCGGTCAGCGTGATCCCGGCATTGCGGATGACGACGAACGGCGTTGCTTCGTCGCGCTCCCCCATCACCAGTTCCGCCGCCGCGCACAACTGATCGGCGACGCCGCGCTGTGTGACGATCAGCGGGTTGCCGAACAGATCGGCTTTGCCGCGCTCATCCTGCACGGGCACAAACCCCGCCGAAGCCAGCGCTACGCCCGTCGTACCATTGCGCCCCGGCATCAGCCAGCTATCGGTCAGGATGACGCCAATGCGCACGCCGAAGCGCTCGCGGATGAAGTCGCGCAGCCTCGCCGCCGACGCATACGGATCGCGCGGAAAGAGGACGGCGAACCCCATCGGGATGTTCGAGCGGTCGATACCTGCGTTCGGACTGATGATGCCATCCTTGTGTGTGAGCAGAAAGCCGGGAATGCCGCCAAAGACATGATCAGCTTCATTGAGCACCAACTGCGCGGTGCGCGGATTCATCTGGTAACGCTCGGCAATCCGCTCGGCTTCCGGCGTGACGACGACATCCTCCAGCCGAACGACGTTTCCCTCACTGATCGCCACATACTTGCTGGAGACGGCCAGCACATCGCCTTCCCGGAGCGCGATCTCCGCAGCATTGAGGCTGTCGATGAGCGTGGCATAGAGATCAAACGACTGCTCGCGCACCGGCGCTTCGACCGGCGTGATGATCAGGGATTTTCCCGGCATGAGGAGGTTTTTCTTCCATATCGGTAATCAACGAAGATGCCTATTGTCCGCCAAATTCAGGCCGGGTCAAGGCAGGGTTAGATCCGTCGCCAGTCAGGCGGCTGATTTTTGAGCCGCCACCACCAGCCAACGGGATAGCCGATCATCTTGGCAATATCGCCGACGACACGGATCACCGGCACGAGCAGCACAGCATACAGGCTGTCGATCAGCGTGAAACGCATAACACCGCGTCTGCCCGCGTCATCGATGGCGACTGGCAGGCGACGGTACGGCTGGCGCAGATAGAAGAACGAGCCGATCAGAAACAGCAGCCAGAAAGCACGGTGAACGCGCAGCCCCAGCAGGGTGATCAGCGGCGCTGCCAGCAGAT
>SZPD01000366.1 GCA_030263515.1 Anaerolineae bacterium CFX9
CTCGCCGTAGATCTGCTGGTAGATGGCGCACAGCAGCCGGTCGCGGGCTGCGCTGGTGAGCCGTGCCGCCTCGCCGGGCTGGATCAGCGCGCCGTCCCGCCCGACCAGCAGGCGGTCGATCAGCGTCAGCGCGCCGATCAGCGTGCCGCTGGTATCCGCTTCGGCGATCTGGTTTTCGTCACGCCCGGTGATGGCGCGCAGATCCACCCAGCCGCCGGGCAGGTTTACGATCGTCATAACAAGCCTGACCTTCCGGAGTTGACCTCAGTCCCGTAAGCGCTGACCTTTTCCGCGGTCCACGGATGGCGCGGGCAAGGCAAAACCATTCCCGGTGAGGGGCTAAATCTCCGTCGGCTCAGTCACATCCAGATCGCGTTCCCAGCCCTCGTTTTGCAGGATGATCGACTCGATGGCGTGCGCGTTGGCATTGGCGTCCAGTTCGGGCAGCGCCTGATATTCCGATACCCAGCAGCGGAAGACCTTATATGCCTTGACGACCTGTCCACCCTCGTTCATCAGTTCGATGATGATGTCCTTGCGGAAATTCTTGAGCGAGAGAACCACGCCCGCTTCCACGCTGTAGACCAGATTCGCCCACGCCTCGAATTCGGGATCGTGTGTGATGCCGCGTTCCAGCGTGATCGCCTCAAAGCGTGACGCCGCCGGAGAATGACGCGGCGTCGAAGGATCGCCGCCTTCACGATGCGAGACGACCTCGGTCGTCCGCTTGAGCGCGCTGACCTTGCTCACCCCCGCGACATAGCGCCCGTCCCATTTGACGCGGAACATGTAATTCTTGTAGGGATCAAACCGGTGTGTATTGACCGAAAATTCCGCCATGAAAAGCCCCCTTCACCTGTTTCAGGAAATCCGGCGCGCAGCGGCACGCCACAGCTCAATCTTCATCGCACAGGCAGCCCTGCCTAAACAGCAAGCTGCCCCGCCATCTGCTGCAGATACAGCAGCACAAATTCCGCCGGTTTGAGCGGAGCAAATCCAACCAGAATGTTGACGATGCCGAGGTTGCGATCGCTCTGCGTCGTCGTCTCGCGGTCACATTTGACGAAGTAGGCGTCGCTCGGCTTGCTGCCCTGGAATGCGCCCCGCCGGAACAGATCGTGCATGAACACACCCACGTTGAGCCGGATCTGTGCCCAGAGTGGCTCGTCGTTCGGCTCAAAGACAACCCACTTCAGACCGCGGTAAAGGCTTTCCTCGATGTAGAGCGCCAGCCGCCGAATCGGGATGTATTTGTATTCGCTGGCGAAATCGTCATCGCCATCATTGGTGCGCGCGCCATAGATCACCAGCCCGTTGGGGAATGAGCGCATCACGTTGATCCCGCGCGGGTTCATCGCCCCGTGTTCCGGATCGCTGAAGCGCTGCGCCAGTCCGGTGATCCCGCGAATATCGGCTTCCACGCCTGCCGGGGCTTTCCAGACGCCGCGCGTGCCATCTATGCGGGCATAGACGCCTGCGACTGCCCCCGCCGCGCCGACGGTCTTCGATTTTCTGCCTGCTGGGACGACCAGCCGTGGGAAATAGAGCGCGCTGTGATCCTTGACCAGCCCGATGCGCGTGCTGGCGACCTTGCTGAAAGCATCCTGCGCACTTTCCCAATCCCTGGGGGCATCCATGATCAGGAAGGCGCGCCGCTGCTGGCAGAAGACGCTTGCCGGCCCGTAAACCTGCGCCAGCGATACCGCCCCGTCGTCCGCATCTTCGGGCAGCACCATCAGGTTGAACAGGTCGATCTGACGGTCTGCCATCGGCAGCACGTTGACGTAATCGGCAAGCTGCGGCGCGCTGCCATCGGTGACGGAGGCGGCATTTGTGCCGTCCGGGTTGACGGCGGGCGTTGCGTTCTGGAAGCCTGCCTGTGCGCCTGCGCCGAGGCTGTAATATCGGGCATTGATGTTGAAGCGCGCGGCGATATTGGTTCCGCCGGTGCTGAGTGTGCCGAGGCTGTTGGCTGTGCCGCGCGAGTTGGTCAGGGTGAGGCGATTGCCCACCAGTGCCGCCGTCCAGAAGAAGTTAAGCGGGTTGGCATTGCGATGACTGTTGATGGCGTCGGCGATCCGAGCCAGCACCGCATTCAGCCCGGCATCGTTGCGCCAGAGCGGATCCGTGGCGGCATTGGTCGTGTCTGCCAGCAGGTCGAGCGCGATCGGGACGGTCGTCGGCGCACCGCCGGAGTCAAGTCCATCCAGGTTGATCACTGTGAGCTGACCGTGCTGGATTTCGGCGATCTGCCGCATCACAACCGGATCGCTGGCGCGCAGTGAGATCCCCGTCGGCGCGGGGCGAAGACGGCTGTAGGCAGAGACTTCCAGCCCGCCCTGCGCTGTGCCGAGCATCAGCGGCGCTGCCAGATCATCGGTGGTCGCCGGGGCGATCTGAACCGAGCCCGTATTCGCGGCGTTGGCGGAGGTGATCTTGAGGATCGAGGTCGCGTTGGCAGCGGTTACCCCGTCGTCGAGCGTCGCGCCTGCGCCGGCAGCCGGCATTTCTCCCGCCGCCGTCAGCGAGACAGTGACAGACTTGCCAGGCAGGCCGCCCGCCGCAAGTGCCGTATTGATCGCCCCGGCAATGGCGTCTTCCAGCTTGCTGATGATGTTCGGCGCGGTGATCGCGCCCACGTTGATGGTCGCGAGGTTGACGGGGACGAAGCGCTCGCCATCGACGCTGATGTTGAAGCGGTTGGTGGTGGCAGTGCTGCCCAGCCGCGCCGCCCACTGGGGCAGGAACGTCGCTGCCAGCGCGGCGCTGTCATACAACACCGGCGCGCCGGACATGCTGAAGCCGTTGGCACTTGGTGTTGGCGCAGGGGAAGGAAGCGCGGCTTTGACGAGCTTTGATCCTGATGTGACCACGTCTGGCGCGTAGTTGGGCGAGTTCGGATCCATCGACAGGTTCTTGAAGCTCTCGTTGTCGGAAATGGTGACGCGCCCGGCGGCATCGACTTCCTCGCGGAAAAGATCGAGATTGAACGTACTTTCCGGGTTAGCGCCGCCGTAGCTGACCGTGGCGCGGATCGTCTCGCCGAAGGTTCCGGGATATTTTGCCGTCAGCACCAGCACGTTGGTCGCGCCGTCTTCTGCTTCCAGCGCCGTCTGGGCAAAGGTTGCCCCATGCGCGATGCGCATCACATAGCAGTCTGTGCCTCCGTTCAGGAAGAACAGCCGCACATGATCGGGCATGGAACTGACCGAACTATCCGAAGAAAACGTCCGCTCGAAATCAGTATAGGAGAAAAGCCGGACTGCCTCATTGAGCGGACCTTTGCGCGCCCGCCCGATAAACAGCCCGATCGATGTGCTGACGCCAGCAATCGACCGAACTCCGCTGGGTACTTCCTGAACATAGACACCCGGATAGGTCGGCGTGATTGGCATTTTCCCCTCTGCTTTCTGAAGACAGAATATGTTTTTTGCGGAACCCGAAGCTGGAAAGGGTCGTCGAAGCGAGATCTGCGTGGAATTTAGACGCGCGCAGCCGAGGTGAAGGCGGAGAAAGCCCGATGGGATTTTATGAAGTGCGTAAATTCATCACTGCCATTATAGGACGATTTTAAAAAACGTGCTGAAGCAATCCGCTCAGGTTGGTAAGTTGATATTTTCAGGGCAGGTCTGGATTCAGATGGATCAGGGATGTGCAGGATAGAAACAGGCTTCCTGACCATGCCGTACCGGTTGACAGGGCTGATCGGAACGTTATACACTTGCGCTGCCCAACCAAAAGTGGCAGCTAGGGTTCCGACGGCGATCGCCGGGTCTGGTCCGAGCGCTGCAAAATGCCGCATGAAGCGGTCAGCATCTTAAAGGCGAAAAACCTGGAGGAGTGCGGTTGGAGATGTTTTTGCATCTCTGCCTGCTGGTATCCGAAAGGTTTTTTTCATGCCCCTTCACTTCACCAGTGTGCTGCAAGCACTGTTCGTCACCTTTCTCTGGTCTACATCAGTCATCCTCATCAGGATCGGGCTGGAAACGCTGCCCGCGCTCACGTTTGCCGGTCTGCGCTATGGCATTGCCTTTCTTCTGCTGCTTCCGCTGGCATGGCGTGTGGCGCGGCGC
>SZPD01000367.1 GCA_030263515.1 Anaerolineae bacterium CFX9
CTGCGGCTGGCCCCGAAGAGCTGGCACTGAATCGTCAGCAGTTCCATCGACTTCATTAGGGGATCCAGTCCGATATCCTGAAGCGCAACACCGGCAATCCGGCGCACTTCACCCGCCTGTGTCACTACGTCATAACCGCCGACAGTCGCCTTGCCAGAAGTAGGCAGTGTGAGCGTGGTCAGCATGGTGACGGTGGTGCTTTTGCCTGCCCCGTTGGGTCCGAGAAAACCGAAAATCTCTCCGGCGCGCACCCTGAACGACACGTCATTGACAGCGGTGAAATCTCCATATCGCTTGACCAGATTTTCGACGATGATCTCGCCAGTACCACCAGACATGATCCAACTCTCCCTGCATTCTCGGACGGCAATACACACACATTTTCTTGATGGATTGATGGCTTCTTTGTTGTTACTCGCGAAGCTGCGGGTCTCTCTGGATCGACTGCTCGAAAATATCCCGCAGCACCGACAGCCCATTGATCAGTGCCTCTTCCTTGTCAGGGGGCAGCCCTTCGATCAGCGACGCGATCCTGTGCGTCATATGCTGATCGATCCGTGCCAGCGCCTCACGTCCCGACTCGGTGATCTTTACCCACACGATGCGACGATCTGCCTGATCAGGCACGCGCTCAACAAAACCCCGTTCTGCCAGCACTGAGATCGTGTTCGACATCGTGGGCGAGCTGACCTGGCTGCGCCGTGCCAGTTCACTGAGCGTGAACGGCTTGATGGCGAGAAAGCCCAGCAGCCCCAGATGACCCACCGCTGGAAGCGACCCGTCCGACGGATCACTGTCCCGCATTTCCGCGTTCATGACCCGCATGATCAGGGGCACAATGTCCATGAGAATGCGCGCGATCCGATCTGAATTACTGGCGCTCATTGTTGGCAGGGCTAACCTTTAGCAGAACTAATCAATAGCTGAGCTAACAATATGCCAATCGAGCGATAAAGTCAACAGGCGCAGATAAGGGGTTGCTAAACATTCACTGAACGGATGGTAAAATGCCCGCATGACCTCTCATTCAGACCGATCCGCTTATTTTTTGCTGGCAGAAATGCTGTATGCGCCGCGCCCGACCGATGCGCGCCGCCGGATCGTGTTCGATGCCGCGCTCCGATCGCGCTGGGGAGCGCTTTCCGCGGGCGATCGCGTGCTGCTGATCGGCGCGAGCGATGCTGTTCTGGACAGCGTTGAGCCGCATAGACGAGACTTTCCTCATCTGATCTTTGATCTGCGCATCGTCAATCCGCCTGCGCTGATTGTCCCCCTCAGCGATACGCCGCGACGCTGCGGCTGGAGCGAACCTGATCGCTGGCAGCAGTATGGCATGACCGATCGCTGGGCGCGGATACAGGCAGCGCTCCAGTGGGGCGCAGACGCCGGCGGCGAAGGCTGGCTGATCCTGCCGGCGCTGGACTCGGTCGTTCGCCGTGATCTGCTGCCCCGGCTGATCGCCTTCAGCCATGAATATGCGGCTGATGGTCAGCCTGTGCCTGTCAGCCCGTGGGCACAGCATCAGCATGCGCCGGTGCGCGGCGCGCGCATCGATCCGCTGATCATCGGGGCGCTGAATGCGGCTTTTAACCGGGATGTGACATTTCGCCGCCGGATTGACTCGAATCAGGCCCAGCAGTTCTGGGGCAAGCTGGGGCTGATCCCGTTCCGGCTGTGCGCAGGGATTCTCGCACAGGTCGAGAGGCGCGTCTGGGAAGATGACGCCGAGATCGACGCGGCGCTTCGTGCCTTAGGTGCGCCGGCCCGCTGTCTGTGGGTGAGCGATGCGCGGCTCTATCATCAGTCTCCTCCCGTGCTGGACCGTGATGATCTGTATCGTGTGATCGAGCGTCACCTGCATTACGCCATCCACGGCGGCAGCGCCTTCACCCAACCACTGCCAGCCAAAATGGCACGCCGCGCTGCGCGGGATGTTCGTTTCGCGGCGGCGAACGCACTCGCGGAGGCCGTGATCGCCGAGGCGAGCGAGGCGCTGCGCCAGCGGCTGGATCGCTTCGGTGTGTCGTGGGTTGATTGGGGATCCTATCGGATTGTGGCGCGCCCCGGCGATCCGTTCGTGGAAGTCTGGAAGCGGTGATCGAGGCACAGGCGGCACTCTCAATCTTGAGTCATCATCCGTCATGTTTTATCATGGGAGACTATCCAGCAAGACAGTGGTAAGGTGAGCAAGGGAAGATCTATGATCCAGGCGGGAGACTTAAAGCGAGGGCACACCCTCAAACTTGAGGACGGCAATCTGTACCGTGTGACCAACACGACGTACAACAAGCCGGGCCGTGGTACGGCGACGATGCGCACGGTGCTGCTCAACATCGCGACGGGGCAGCAGACGACACGGATCTTCGGCGCAGAAGATCGTCTTGAGAACGTGTATGTCGAGAGCGAGCCTTCAGACTTTTTGTACCGCGATGGCGATATTCTGCACTTCATGAATAAAGAGACGTTCGATCAGTATGAAGTGCCGGAGTCGTTGTTTGAGGACGACGCACTTTATATCAAGGATGGGCTGACGCTCAACCTGCGCGTCTACGAAGGCAAGGTGATCGACTACGAACTGCCCACCACGGTTTCCTATGAAGTCGTCGATGCCGAAGTTGCCGTTGCTGGCGATACTGCCGGCTCGGTGACCAAGAAGGTGACGATTGAAAGCGGGCGTCAGGTGCAGGCCCCGCTGTTCATCAACGTTGGCGATACGATCCAGGTGGACACGCGCGACGGTTCCTACGTCGGGCGTGGCTAAGATCAGGCAGTGCATGAGATGCGAGAGCGAGGTATCCGGTGGATGCCTCGCTTTTTTTTGCCGCCTGCTCCATTCGGAAAGAATCCGGGGACGATCGGGCTTCTATGGAAGTATACGGAAAGTTTCGCAGGAGGCTGGCAGTCCCGATGAGTGATTCTGCTGATTATCTTTACCTGACCACTATCGGTCGCAGGACCGGGCTGGAACGGCAGATCGAGATCTGGTTCGTGGCACATGAAGGTCGTTACTATCTTGTGTCAGAAGGACGTGAGCGGGCGCAGTGGGTGCAGAATATCGCCGCCAACCCACATGTTACCCTTCAGGTGGGCAGCCGCGACGCCCATCCCCGTGCCGCGCTGGCGCGTTCGGTCGATCCGGATGCCGAGCCTGAGCTTGCTGCGGCAGTTCGTGCTAAGATGGACGCAAAATACCAGTGGAGCGACGGATTGATCGTTGAACTCAGCCCCCAGTCCTGAGCCATCGCAGACGAGGAGATCACGCATGGGCACTTTTGATGGAAAAATCGTCGTCGTCACCGGGGCGACCGGTAATCTCGGCAGTGCGGTATCGCGTAAATTTGCCGCTGAAGGCGCGAAGCTGGTGCTGGTGGATCGCAGCATGGACAAGCTGCAAGCCCTCGCCGAAAAGCTCAACTGTCCCTGCCTGATCGCAACCGGCGATCTCAGCGTTCCGGAAGATGTCGCGGCGATCATCGCCAGCATCGAGACGGATGAGGAATTCGGTCATATTGACGTGCTGGCCCACACCGTCGGCGGCTATGAAGCGGGCACACCCGTTAACGAAACCAGCCTCGATGTGCTGGAGCGCCAGTTCAATCTCAACGTCAAGCCCGTCTTTGTGACCGGCGGTCATGTCGCCAGTCACATGCTGAAGCACAAGGTAGAGGGCAAGATCATCTTCGTCCTGGCGCGCTCGGCGCTCAAAGGGTCGAACAACCACGGCGCTTATACCGCCAGCAAAGCCGCCGCCCAGCGGATCATGGAGTCGATGTCGGCTGAGCTGCGCGATCACGGGATCAACGTCAACGGCGTCATGCCCAGCACGATCGATACGCCCGCCAACCGTGAGGCAATGCCCAAAGCCGATACGAGCAAGTGGGTTACGCCGGAACAGCTCGCCGACGCGATCGCTTTCCTGGCGTCAGATAATGCCCGCGCGCTGCACGGCGTCAGTCTTGAGGTGTATAACCGCGCCTAAGGCGTTCCTGTGCCGCGATGGAGACGGCTGCCCCCATGCCGAGCAGCAGCCACATCCCAAATGTCAGGCGATCCCAGAGCGTGATGGCGTC